>NZ_JBQTHF010000018.1:0-173245 GCF_052390155.1 Actinokineospora sp.
GGCGCCCCCCCCCACTTCACTGTCCACCCGGCATCCTGGACCTCGATGAACCAGCAGAACACCGACCCCGGGTCCGACGCCGCGCGCAACGGCTTCGGCCCGGTCGACCGCGAGCAGCGGATCGGCCCCCGGCCACTCGACCGGCCTGCTGTCGACCCGTCGACAGCGGCGGTTTTCGGTCGGCCCGCCGGCGTCGAGGGCGCGTTCTCGCCCACCGCCGCCGCGCCGGTCTCGATCGGCGAGCTGAAGACCGCCCCGCCCACGCCGGAGTCCCTCGCTGGTGCCTTCGGCAGGCCGCCGGGACAGCGCGACGTCGTCCTGCAGCGTCCGCCCGCGGTCGCGGGTGGCGGCTCGCTGTGGTCCGACGACACCACCCCCGACCCGTGGCGCGACCCGGCGGCGGGCGCCGTCATCGGTCCGCCCGCGGTGGAACGGACCCCCGAGGGCGACGCCAAGTCCGCGAAGAGCGCCCCCGGGTCGCTGCTCAGCCTGCCCGAGGTGCTGTTCGGCAGGCGGGTCAAGCCGCTGGCGCTGGGCGTCCTCGGTCTCGTCGCCCTGCTCGTCGGCGCCGCGGGCGGCCTGGTCGGCTGGTTCGTCGCCCGGAGCAGCGACGGGCTCACCAGCGATGTCACGCTGGCTCAGGCGCAGGCTGCCAAGGAGCGCCCGGCCGGATCGGTCTCCGACATCGCCGCGCGGGTCCGGCCCGCCGTGGTGTCGATCGAGGTCAAGCTGGAACAGGGCGGCGGCACCGGCTCCGGCGTGCTGATCGACGGCGCGGGCTACATCGTCACCAACTGGCACGTCGTCACCCTGGAAGGCCGCGCCGACGCGTCGGCCAAGATCACCACGGTGTTCACCGACGGCACCCGAGCCGAGGCCAAGCTCGTCGGCACCGACCCGAAGACCGATCTCGCGGTGATCAAGGTCCAGGTCACCAACCCGACCGTGCTGCAGTTCGGCAACTCCGACGACCTCCAGGTCGGCGACTCGGTGATCGCGGTGGGTTCCCCCCTCGGCCTGACCGACACGGTCACCGAGGGCATCGTCAGCGCCCTGCACCGTCCGGTCGTCGCGGGCGGCGACAACGGCGAGGCCCCGATCACCTACGACGCCATCCAGACCGACGCGGCGGTCAACCAGGGCAATTCCGGTGGTCCGCTGGTCGACTCCACCGGGGCGCTGGTGGGCATCAACTCGGCGATCCGCAGCAGCGCGGGCAACACGGGCAGCGTCGGCCTCGGCTTCGCCATCCCCGCCAACGACGCCAAACGCATCGCCGAAGACCTCATCCGCGACGGTCAGGTCAAGCACGCCGAACTCGGCGCGAACGTCCGGTCCGTCTCGGCGGAGACGGCCGAGGGCGCCCAGGTCGTCAACGTCACCGACGGCGGCGCCGCGGCGGCGGCGGGCATCATCGAGGGTGATGTGATCCGCAAAGTCGGCAACCGTCAGGTGCGAAACGCGGCGGAGTTGACGGTCGCCGTCCGCCAGCACCAGCCTGGCGACGTGGTTCCAGTCGTGCTGGCCCGGCAGGGGCAGGAGCTGACCGTTCAGGTGACTCTGCGGTCGGACTGACCGCTACTCTGGAGTTGTCGCTGGCGTCGTTCGGAGGTACTGAGGGTGTTCGAGAGCATCGGCTGGGCTGAGATTCTCGTCCTCGGCATCGCCGGCCTGTTCATCCTCGGACCGGAGCGGTTGCCCGCCGCCGCGGCGTGGGTCGGCCGCACCATGCGCAAGGTCCGCGAATACGCGACCGGCGCCCGAGACCAACTCAAAACCGAACTGGGCCCCGAGTTCGATGAACTCCGCAAGCCCCTGCAGGACTTGCAACAACTCCGCGGCTTCGACCCGAAACAGTTGGTCGCCAACCAACTCTTCGGCGATGACGACCAGTCCAACGGCACCAAACCCAACGGTTACGCGGCCACCCAGCCCGCCATTCCCCAGCCCGCGATTCCCAAGCCCGAGGAACCCAGGCTGACCACGAACGAAAAACCCCCCTTCGACCCGGACGCAACCTGAGTGTTCGCCGCACTAGCGGTTGGCTGGTGAGACGGACAGCATTCGGCCTGCCAAGCCTCGTGCTCGCACCGACAGTGTCCCGGCGATCTCCGTCAGCACCTTTGCCGCCGCCGCGTCCGGCTGGGACCGCACCAGTGGTTCGCCGGAATCGCCGCCCTCGCGCAAGCTCGGGTCCAGCGGCACCTGCCCCAGCATCGGCACGGTCGATCCGACTGCCTTCGACAGGGAATCCGCGACCATCTGGCCACCGCCGGAGCCGAAGAGCTCCATTCGGGAACCATCCGGCATTTCCAGCCAGGACATGTTCTCGATGACGCCCGCGATCCGTTGCCGGGTCTGCAAGGCGATGGCGCCCGCGCGCTCGGCGACTTCGGCCGCCGCTTGCTGCGGTGTGGTGACGACCAGGATTTCCGCGTTCGGGATCAACTGTGCCACCGAGATGGCGATGTCTCCCGTACCCGGCGGCAGGTCCAGCAGCAGGACGTCGAGGTCGCCCCAGAAGACATCGGCGAGGAACTGTTGCAAGGCCCTGTGCAACATCGGTCCACGCCAGACGACCGGGGTGTTGCCGGGGGTGAACATGCCGATCGAAATGACCTTCACGCCGTGGGCTTCCGGCGGCAGGATCATTTTCTCGACTTTGGTGGGCTTGCCCGTCGCGCCGAGCATGCGGGGGATGGAGTGGCCGTAGATGTCGGCGTCGACGATGCCGACCTTGATGCCCCGTGCGGCCATGGCGACCGCGAGGTTGACCGTCACGCTGGACTTGCCGACGCCGCCCTTGCCGGAGGCGACGCAGTAGACGCGGGTCAGGGAGCCGGGTTCGGCGAACGGGATGCGGGGTTCCTCGGCGTCGCCGCGGAGCGACTTGCGCAAGGTGGTGCGCTGTTCATCGTTCATCACGTCGAGTTCGACGCGGACCGCGCGTACGCCGTCGAGGGCGGCGACAGCGGCTGTCACGTCCTTGGTGATCTTGTCGCGCAGGGGGCAGCCCGCGACCGTCAGGAAAATGGCCACGTCCACGCCGCCGTCGGGGTGCACCGTGATGTCCTTGACCATGCCGAGGTCGGTGATCGGCCGGTGGATCTCGGGGTCTTCGACGCCCGCCAGGGCCTTGCGTACGGCTTCGACGCTGGGAACCTGCTCGGTAGTGGTCACCACCCCATGCTACGGCCGGGTAGCACCCGCCCGACGTGCGGATGGCATGCACAATGTCCCGTTGTCAAGGGCGCCGCGTGGGGCTTTGTCAGGGTTCCGTAACATCGTCACCCCGCCGGGGCTTTCGAGGAGGAACCTTGACCGTGCCGGACCTGTCCGCCCGGCCCACCCGTGACGAACTCGCCGCGTGGCGCACGTTTCTGCGGGCCCATGCCCGCATCACCCGTTTTCTTGAGGCCGAACTGGTCGCCGAGCAGCGGCTCTCCCTCGGTGGCTACGACGTGCTGGTCCAGCTCGCCGAGGCGCCGGAGCGCAGACTGCGGATGGCCGAGCTGGCCGACGCCGTGCTGCTGTCCCGGTCCGGGGTGACCCGCCTGGTCGACCGGCTGGAACGCGCGGGCCTGGTCGCCCGCGAACGCGTGGCGGGCGACGGGCGCGGCGTGGTGGCCACGCTCACCGACCAGGGCCTCGACGTCCTGCGCACCGCGTCCCGCACCCACCTCGCGGGCATCGTGCGGCACTTCGTCGCCCGGCTCGACGGCGATCAGCTCCGCAATCTCGGCGACCTCTGCGGCAAGCTGGTCGACTAGCTCGACACCTCGTTCCAGCGCGGATCGTCGCGCAGTTCGCTCGGCGACGACCGGGGCTTGGTCTTCTTGGCGGCCTTGAGATCGACGCGCAGCTTGTCGAGTTCGCCGCGCAGGTAGTCGCGGGTGGCCACCTCGCCGATGGCGATCCGCAGCGCGGCCAGTTCGCGGGCCAGGAACTCGGTGTCGGCCTTGGTCTGTGCCGCCCGCGCGCGGTCCTCGTCCAGCGACACCCGGTCCCGGTCGTCCTGCCGGTTCTGCGCGAGCAGGATCAGCGGCGCGGCGTACGCGGCCTGGGTGGAGAACGCCAGGTTGAGCAGGATGAACGGATACGGGTCCCACCGCAGCGACAGCGCCGTCAGGTTCAGCGCGATCCACACCAGCACGAGCAGCGTCTGCCAGAACAGGAACTTCCCCGTGCCCAGGAACCGGGCCAGCCGCTCGGAGAACCGGCCGAACGCTTCGGGGTCGATCGCCAGCCGCAGCGTGCGCGGCCGGCGCGGCTGGTCGAGGCGCCTGCGGTAGGTGGGCTCAGGCATCGGCGTCCTCCGATCTGTCCCGCTCGCGCCAGCCGTCGGGCAGCAGGTGGTCCAGCACATCGTCGACGGTCACCGCGCCCAGCAGGTGCTCCTCGGCGTCCACGACCGGCGCGCACACCAGGTTGTAGGTGGCGAAGTACCGGGTGACCTCCACCAGCGAGTCGGTTGGCCGCAGGCTGGTCAACTCCTTGTCGACAGCCCCGGCGACCAGGTCGGACGGCGGTTCGCGCAGCAGCCGCTGGATGTGGACGCAGCCCAGGTAGCGCCCGGTCGGTGTGGCCGACGGCGGCCTGCTGACGAACACCATGCTGGCCAGCGCCGGGGTGATGTCCGGGTTGCGCACCCGCGCCAGCGCCTCGGCGATCGGCGCGTCCGGTGCGAGCACGATCGGCTCGGGGGTCATCAGCCCGCCCGCGGTGTCGAACGAGTACGCCAGCAGCCGCCGGACCGGCGCGGACTCCTCGGGCTCCATCAGCTCCAGGAACCGGTTCTTGTCCGGCTCGGACAGCTCGGCGAGCAGGTCGGCGGCGTCGTCGGGGTCCATCGCCTCCAGCACGTCCGCGGCCCGCTCCTCGTCGAGGTGCTTGAGGAGCTGCTTCTGGGTGTCCTCGGGAAGTTCCTGGATGACGTCGGCGAGCCGCTCGTCGTCGAGTGCGTCGGCCACCTCGTAGCGGCGCTTCATCGGCAGATCCTGCACCGCGGTGGCCACGTCGGCGGCGCGCATGGTGTCGAACACCGCGAGCAGTCGGTGCGCGGCCTGCGGCTGCTCGGTCAGCTCGGTGATCCCCGGCGCGCGGATCTCCGACCAGCTCAGCACCTGGATCGGCCCGCGCCGCGCGAGCCGCCCGGTGCGCTCGCGGATGGCGATCCGGCCGAGCACCCAGTCGCGGGTGCGGGTCGGCTCCATCGCGGTGTCCACCACCACGGCCTGCGCGCCCGTCGCGATCACCTCGACCCGCGCGTCGAGGAGCTGGCCGACGACCAGCACCTCGGTCGGCCGCTGGGTGAAATGCCGCATGTTGACCGACCCGGTGGCCAGCGTGATCGCGTTCGGGTCGATCGCGTTGACCCGCAGCATGGGCACGAAGATCCGCCTGCGCGTCGCGAGTTCGACCACGATGCCGAGTACGCGCGGCGGCTGGCCGTCCACCCGCAGCCCAGCCACCAGGTCGCGGATCTTGCCGATCGACTCGCCGTCCGGCCCGAAGACCGGCAGGCCCAGCAGTTGCGCGACGTAAACCTTGCTGATGCCCGCCACGACGGTCAGGCTAGCGCTCAGCGCAGGACGTCGCCGTTCTCCGTGCGGGAGTAGAGCACCGACCGGCGGTCGCGGAGCTTGGTGACCAGACCGGAGCCGTGCAGCACGGACAGGTGGTAGGACACGGTGGCGGGCGCCAACCGGTGGCGCCTGCTCAGGTCGGTGGTCGAGCGCGGCACGTCGAGGTCGTGCAGCAGGCTCGCCCTGGTCGAGCCGAGCAACTGGGCGACGCCGCCGCGGCGCGTCGGGTCGGCGCCGCCGAGCCCCCGCACCGGGAAGCTGAGCACCCCGTCGACGGGCTCGCAGAGCTGCGCCAGCAGCCGGGGCCAGGCCAGCACGGACGGCGCCAGCACCAGATCCTGCCCCCGGTAGTGCACGACCTCGTCGTACCCCTTGTGCACTTCGAGCACCGTGCCGGTCCAGCGCACCGACGCGTGCAGCGAGCCCAGCAGCGCGCCCACCCCCTCGGTGGCCATCACCCTGGCGCGCAGCGCGAGGTCCGCGTCGAGCCGCTCGCGCAGGCTCGACCAACCCTCGGCCATCGCCATCGTCCAGAATCGCGCCAACCCAGCCGCCGCCCGGCGCGCGAACGTGCCCGCCTCGACAGCCCGCAACACCTGCGCGTTCGGCGTCCCGGTCGCGGCTATCTGGTGCGCCACGGTCTCCGCGGTCCCCGCCGCCACGGCTTCCAACTGGGTCCCCCACACCCGGTCCGCGCGGGTCGCGGCGGGCTGCGGGGTGAACAGGTCGGGGGAGTACCCGACGCCGTGCGCGGGCAGCGTGTGCGCGATCAACCGGACATCCGGGTCGCGCAGGGCGAACCGGGCGGCGGCGCCGGGGTCGCCGAACACCGGGTGCCTGCGCCCGTCCACGGCGAGGGCCAGCAAGGACAGGGCCTCGACGGCGGGGGAGAGCGACAGGCGCACGCGGGCGAGCGTGGCGGCGTCGAGATGGGCGGCGATCACCCGTTCAGCGTAGGCGGGGTTCGACGCGGTTCGAATCGTTTGGGTGCGGCGGTGCCGATGCGGTGTGCTGGTGCGGCAAGACCGACTGGGGGTACGGCCGGGGCGGAGGGGACCGCCCCGGCCGTGCTTTATGCCAGGGCCCGCGCGATCGCGGGGCCCGCCGGGTCGCCGTCGGACCACAGCCAGAAGTCGACCGCGCGGACGAACGCCCAGCGCCGCGCCCGGTCCGCGTCGAGCCCGGCGGCGGCCACCAGCGCGTCGAGCCGGGCCGCGGGGTCGGTCTCGGCGAAGCGGTTCCACAGCAGCGGGACCAGTCCGAACTCGGGCTCGCCCGCGATCGGCTTCGGGTCGATCACCAGCCAGGGTTCGCGCTCGCCGCGCAGTACGTTCGCGTAGTGCGGGTCCTCGTTGACCAGCCGCGAGTCGGCCGGCGGCCAGAGTTCCGCGCAGTAGGCGACGGCTTGCGCCATCAGGTCGCCGGGCACCGGGTGGCCCTGCTCGGCGTTGTCGTGGGGCAGTTCGTGGCACCAGCGGGCGGCGACGTCCCGCACGGTCCGCATGCCGGGCGGCGCCGGTCGGTCGAGGCGGCGGAACAAGCGGGCGACGACCTCGATCGCCTGCTCGATCGGGGCGTCGAGCAGACTGTGGTGCGGGTCGAGGCGCTCCAGCAGCATCGCCCAGTCGGCAGGCTCGTGCGCCAGCAGCCGCACCGCGCCATCACCGTCCCAAAGGGACAGTGTGAGCGCCTCGTGCGCGCCTTCCTCGTGCGGCCACGGCAGTTTCAGCATTGCGGGCGTGCCATCCGCGCGGCGTACGGGCAGCACCACCGCGACGTGGCCGTGCAGCGGCGGGCCGTCCGGGGTCAGCGTCCAGCGATCCAGGCAGCGGGCCGCGAGATCGGGCAGGCCATCGACCCAGCGTCGCCCGGCGTCGCCCTCGCGGTCGGCGAGATCCGCGGCGAACTCGGCGGGCACGATCAGCATCGGCGGCGTCCCAACATGTCGCGGTGGCCACAATGGCGGTCCGGTTCGGCCCGTGGTCGACTACAACTCAGGCTGGTCAACCCGTAGCGAACGGAGGCTCGATGCGCTCGCCCAAGGACTTCTTCCGCCCGCTCGCGGTAGGTGCGCCCGAACCGGTGCGGGAGATCCCGTTCCGGCCGTCCAGGATGATCCATTTCTTCGACCCGAGCAACGAGAAGATGGCCGCGAAGGTTCCCGACATGGCCGCGCAGGCCGACGTCGTGCTGGGGAACCTGGAGGACGCGATCCGCGCCGACCGCAAAGAGGCGGCCCGCGCCGGGCTGGTCCGCATCGCCCGCGCCACCGACTTCGGCGACACCCAGCTCTGGACCCGGATCAACAGCCTCGACTCGCCGTGGGTGCTCGACGACCTGATCACCCTGGTCACCGAGATCGGCGACAAGCTCGACGTGATCATGGTCCCGAAGGTCGAGGGCCCCGCCGACATCCACTACGTCGACCGGCTGCTCGCCCAACTGGAGGCGCGCGCCGGGCTCGACCGGCCGCTGCTGGTGCACGCCCTGCTGGAAACCGCGAGCGGCGTCGCGAACGTCGAGGAGATCGCCACCGCCAGCCCGCGCATGCAGGGCATTTCACTCGGCCCGGCCGACCTCGCCGCGAGCCGCCGGATGAAGACCACCCGCGTCGGCGGCGGCCACCCCGGCTACCTGGTGCGCTCCGACCCGACCGGCGACGACCTCACCGAGGGCCGCACCACCTACCAGCAGGACCTGTGGCACTACACCGTGGCGCGCATGGTCGACGCCTGCGCGGGCGCCGGAATCCTGCCCTACTACGGCCCGTTCGGCGACATCGCCGACGTCGTCGCCTGCGAGGACCAGTTCCGCAACGCCTTCCTGCTCGGCTGCGTCGGCGCGTGGAGCCTGCACCCCAAGCAGATCGCCATCGCCAAGAAGGTGTTCTCGCCCGCCCCCGAGGACGTCGGCTGGGCGCGCCGGGTGATCGAGGCGATGGGCGACGGCACCGGCGCGGTCATGATCGACGGCAAGATGCAGGACGACGCCACGGTGAAGCAGTGCCGCGTCGTGGCCGAACTGGCCGATGCGCTCGCCCTGCGCGACCCGGACCTGGCCGAGGCGTACGCGGCGGCGACCAAGGAGGCCCTCGCCCATGGCTGAGGTGACTCCGCGCCGGTCCGTGCTCTACATGCCCGGCGCCAACGGGCGCGCCCTGGAGAAGGCCAAGACCCTGCCCGCCGACGCGCTGATCCTCGACCTGGAGGACTCCGTCGCCCCCGACGCCAAGGCCGAGGGCCGCAAGCGGGTCTGCGCGGCCGCCGCGTCCGGCGAGTACGGCGGCCGGGAGCTGACCATCCGGGTCAACGGCCTCGACACCGAGTGGCACGCCGACGACATCCGCGCCGCCGCCGAGGCGGGCCCGGCCGGGATCGTGGTGCCGAAGGTCGACTCGGCCGCCGATGTGCACGCCATCGAGCGCGCCATGGAGGCCGCGGGCGCCCCCGACCACACCGCGATCTGGGCGATGGTCGAGACCCCGATCGCCATGCTGCACGCGCACGCCATCGCCGCCGCGAGCGAGCGGCTGACGGTGCTGGTCATGGGCACCAACGACTTGGCCAAGGAGTTGCACGCCGAACACGTGCCCGGCCGCGCGCCGCTGCTCGGCGGGCTGTCGCTGGCCCTGCTCGCCGCCCGCGCCACCGGCAAGGTCATCCTCGACGGTGTCTACAACGACGTGCGGGACCTCGACGGATTCGCCGCGGAGTGCGTCCAGGGCAGGCAGTTCGGTTTCGACGGCAAGACGCTGATCCACCCGGGCCAGCTTGAGCTGTGCAACCGGATCTTCGCGCCGTCCGAGGCCGAGATCGCCCACTCGGAACGGGTCATCGAGGCGTTTGAGGCCGCCGCCCGCGAAGGCCGCGGCGTGGTGACCGTCGACGGCCGCATGATCGAGAACCTGCACGTCGACAACGCCCGGCGGATCCTCGCGGTCGCCGCCGCCATCGGGGACCGGGACTAGGAACCCCGGACTGAACCCGCGTCTCGTTACCTGGTCACGAGAACACGAAATGGTTACGCAGCAGGTCGGGGACGTGACAGGAGGTAGAAGGTTGCGGTGACATAACGCACAGATCACGGGATTGGCTTGCGTTGCCCCCACCCGTTCGGGTGACGCTAGGGCCATGGGCAGACACCGCGATACCTCTTCGGAGGGCCGAAGTCTCTTGGGTCTGTTCGGCGGCCGCCGCAGGCAGCCGGACGACCTGTTCGACCGCAGCTTCCGCTCCTGCCGCGGCTGCGGCGCCGATGTCTACATCCTCGCCGAGGACTGCCGGGGCTGCGGTGTCGCCCTGGAGCTGCGCGCCGGTTGACCCGCGGTGTCGTTTCCCGCAGTGGTCCTGCGCACTTCCGTGAAGCAAACGGCCGTTAACCGGTAGATACTCTCCGGTAACTCGCCGTCTCGTAAGGGAGCTCGCATGGCCCGCCTCGCCCAGACCGCCGGACTGACCGACATCCAGCGCGAGATCCTCGCCACGGTCAAGGACTTCGTGGACAAGGAGATCATTCCCCACGCCCAGGCGCTGGAGCACGCCGACGAGTACCCGACCGACATCGTCGAGGGCATGAAGGAGATGGGGCTGTTCGGCCTCACCATCCCGGAGGAGTACGGCGGCCTCGGCGAGTCCCTGCTGACCTACGCGCTGATCGTCGAGCAGATCGCGCGCGGCTGGATGAGCGTGTCCGGTGTGATCAACACCCACTTCATCGTGGCCCACATGGTCAAGCAGCACGGCACGGACGCGCAGAAGCAGCACTACCTGCCGAAGATGGCCACCGGCGAGGTCCGCGGCGCGTTCTCCATGTCCGAGCCCGACCTCGGCTCCGACGTCGCCGCGATCAAGACCCGCGCCAAGCGCGACGGCGACGACTACGTGGTCGACGGCGCCAAGATGTGGCTCACCAACGGCGGCAGCTCCAACCTGATCGCGCTGCTGGTCAAGACCGACGAGGGCGCGGACAAGGCCCACCAGAACCTCACCACGTTCCTGGTCGACAAGCCCGAGGGCTTCGGCGAGGTCGTGCCCGGCCTCACCATCCCGGGCAAGATCGACAAAATGGGCTACAAGGGCGTCGACACCACCGAAGCGGTCTTCGACGGCTTCCGCATCGGCGCCGACAAGGTGCTTGGCGAGACGCCCGGCAAGGGCTTCGCGCACATGATGGACGGCGTCGAGGTCGGCCGGGTCAACGTCGCCGCCCGCGCCTGCGGCATCGCGATCCGCGCGTTCGAACTGGCCGTCGAGTACGCCCAGCAGCGCAAGAGCTTCGGCAAGGCCATCGCCGAGCACCAGGCCGTGGCGTTCAAGCTCGCCGAGATGGCCACCAAGGTCGAGGCCGCCCACCTGATGATGGTCAACGCCGCCCGACTCAAGGACTCCGGCGAGCGCAACGACGTCGAGGCGGGCATGGCGAAACTCATCGCGTCCGAGTACTGCGCCGAAGTCACCCAGGACTCGTTCCGCATCCACGGCGGCTACGGGTACTCCAAGGAGTACGAGATCGAGCGCCTGATGCGCGAGGCGCCGTTCCTGCTCATCGGCGAGGGCACCAGCGAGATCCAGAAGACGATCATCTCCCGCGGCCTGCTGCGGGAGTACAAGTCACGCGGCTGAACCATGTCGGGTTCGCACCGGTGCGCCGAGGTTGGCAGGATGGTGCAATGACCGGTGCGTTCTCCGGCCCTGGACGAGCGAACCAGGGCCCGCCCAAGGTGCCCACCCCGCCGACGGGATGGCCCATCGGATCCTACGACACATACCAGGAGGCCCACCGCGCTGTCGAGCACTTGGCCAAGGCCGAGTTCCCGGTCGAGGAAGTGACCATCGTCGGGGTCGACCTGATGCTGGTGGAGCGCGTGATCGGGCGGTTGAGCTGGCCGAAGGTGCTCGGTACCGGCGCGCTGTCGGGGGCCTGGTTCGGCTTGTTCGTCGGCCTGCTGCTGGGGTTGTTCAGCCAGGAGCAGGCGTCGTTCGCACCGATCCTGGTGGGGCTGTCGGCCGGGGTGGTCTTCGGCCTGGTGTTCGCCGCGGTCGGTTACGCCAGCACGCGTGGGCGGGGCCGCGAGATCGCCTCGGCGACCCAGCTCGTCGCGGGCCGCTACGACGTGCTCGCCCAGCCGCGCAACGCCGAGAAGGCCCGCGACCTGCTCGCCAAGCTCGCCATGCGGTCGAGCACCGACTAACACCGTCCACTTCGGACGTCGCGGCTGCCTGTGGACAGCCGTTTGCCCGACCCCCGAATCTCCTGGAACCTGGACCCATCGGACGCCTCGACCCGCGAGGCGTCCACTGGGGACAGGAACCTCATGCGCACCACCCTTCGCGCGGCGCTGCTCGCCGTGCTCGCCATTGTCGCGCTGCTCGGCGGAACCACTGCCGCCACAGCGGATCCGGCCCGCTGCGACCGCGGCGAACTCTGCCTCTGGTCGGCCTCGGCCTATCGCGGTGATCTCATCCGCGTCAGTCTGTCCACAACCAACCCGGACGAGTGCGTGCCGGTGCCTTCTGGACTGGACGCCCGGTCCTTCGCCAACCTGCTGCGCCGCCCGGTCACGGTGTACCAGAGCGCCGAGTGCGCCACGGAAGGCGAGTTCGACACCTATCCAGGGGGCGGCACGTATGTCCCGTACGCGCCGTTCGTGGTGCGGGGCCTGCAGATCTGGCAGAGCTGACCCCGTCGGCGGCCCGGAATCGGTGATCACGGGCATTGGGCTGACCGCCGGCATCGCTGACCGCGGAATCGGTGATCGCGGAATCGGTGATCGCCTGGGTCAGCGCGGTCCCGGCCAGGAGCCCGGCGTCTCCGTCCGCATGGCCTGCTCGGCCGTGTCCGTCCGGTACGCCACCATGCCCCGCGCCTGGTAGTTGGCCAGCGCGGCGGGGCCGTCGAGGGTGCACGTGTGCACCCACACCCGCCGCACCGCGGGTGTCCCGGGCCACCGGTCCGCCATGTCCCACGCCCGAGTCAGCCCTACCCCGAGGAGGTGGCCACCCAGTCCCTGGCCGAGAAAGCCCGGCAGCAGGCCGAAGTAGGCGATCTCGACTTCCGTTCGGTCCTCAGTGGACACTCCAGCCAGCTCGACGTATCCGGCGGGCGTGCCGCGCTGGTAGGCGACCCAGGTCTCCACCATCGGCCGCGCCAGGTACTCGACCCACTGGTCCCGAGTCCACGAGAGACGGTCCGTCCAAAACCAGTCACCCCCAACGGAGGCATAGAGGAATCGACTGAACTCAGCGGTAACCACTTCGGCCCGCTCGACGGCCACACAATCGAGTACCCGCCCTGGCCGCACGTCATCGACCGCGTGCTGTTCCAGGTACGTGGTGATGACCTGCACTGCCGCCCCCATTGCGCACCGCGATGTCCGGATCGGTACCACCCTAGTGCGGCCCCGCCTTGTCCCAAGCCAGGTCCGGGACATGTCCGGCGACGTCTCTCGGAGGGTCGAAGAGTCCGGCCACGTCGGAGCTGCGGGACTGCGCCGGCTGTCAGGCTGCCGGGGCCGGCGGCGGCTGTCAGGCACCGGGCGGCTGAGCTGCTGGCGGCTGGGCTGGCGGCTGGGCGGCTGAGCTGCTGGCGGCTGGGCTGGCGGCTGGGCGGCTGGGCCGCCAGGCGGCTGGGCTGGGCGGCTGGGCGGCTGAGCTGCCGGCCGCCGGGCGGCTGGGCGGCTGGGCGGCTGGGCGGCTGAGTTGCCGGGCGGCTGTGGCTGGCTGCCGGGCGGCTTGGCTGCCAGGCGGCTGGGCTGGCTGCGGGGCTGCGGGGCGGTGAGGGTCAGCGGCGGTCGCGGATCGCGGTGATCACGTCGTCGCTCCAGCGGTGGGTGCGGATCAGTCGGTAGCGCTCGGCGATCACCCAGAGGTACGCCTCGGCCTCCGACTGGGTGTTGATCATCCCGGCCTGCCGCACCATGGCGACCACGGGGACGAACTCCTCGTCGAACCAGCGCTGGGCCACCGTTGGTCGGTCGAGGAAGGTCTGCTCGTCCTGCATCAGGCGGAACCCCCACGCCTCCACGGCCTCGCTCAGTTCGGCGTAGTCCCACGGATCGGTCAGGCTGATCGCCGCGCGGGCATCGCCGTGTAGCGGGACGCGGTCGAGGAAGATCCGGCGGTAGTCCTTGACGATCAGGTCGCCGCGGTAGCGGATGCCCTCGGCGGAGATCCGGGTGACGATCTCGGTGACGTACGCGTCGATGGTGCGCAGGCCGAGGGCGTGCGCGACGGACACCCGGTGGTGCCCGTCGACGACGAAGTGGAGATCGCCGATCCGGTAGACCTCGATCGGCGGGATCGACTCGCCGCGGCGCTGCGCCAGGGCGAGGCGTTCCCAGCGTTCGCGGGCGCGGCCGGAGGTGGGCCGGAAGCGCCGGTCGAAGTCGCGGGTGCGGTCGACGCTGCCCACGACGCAGTCCAGGTCGATCACCTGCAGGCCGAGCCGCCGCTCGCCGACGCGGCCGAGGGCGGCGACCACCTCGTCGAAGGGCAGCATGATGTTCACGTCGTCCGGCTCGTGGCGCAGCCACGCGCCGAGTCGGGAGAGCACCTGCCGTCTGCGCACGCGCAGGAAGTCGTTCTCGGCGTCGGCGTGCGGGAAACCGGTGTCACGGGGCATGGCCGGCCTCCGGGATGTCCAGGATTCGGTATCCGACAGTGTTGACGACCCGGGTGTCGCCCAGGGTCCGGTCGGGCACCTGTTCGCCGTGCGGATGGATGTGGCCGTGCAGCAGCAGCGCTGGCCGCAGCCTGCGCACGGTGTCGTGCAGGCACTCGAAACCGCGGTGCGGCGGATCCTCCCGGTCGCCGACGCCGCGCGGCGGCGCGTGGGTCAGCAGCACATCGATCCCGCGCCCGTCGCGCAGTCTGCGGACCGCGGCGCGGCGGCGCAGCCGGTGCGCGCGCCACGTCATCTGCCGCTCGGTCCACTGGTTGGGGCCCTGGTTGTAGCGGATCGAGCCGCCGAGTCCGGCGATCCGCAGCCCGGCGACGTCGGCGACCCGCGTGTCGACGTTCACCGCGCCCGCCGGGCCGGGCCACTCGGTGGGCAGCCCGTCCTTCATCCACAGGCCGTGCCGAGAGGCGTAGCCATCGAGGCTCACGTCGTGGTTGCCTGGTACGAACACACACGGCCGATCGAGCGCGTCGGAGAGGAACTCCAGGTAGTCGAAGGGAAGGTCGCCCGCGGCGAGCACGAGGTCCACCTGGTGCTCGCGGACCTTGTCGGTCCACAGCCGCTCGACCACCTCGTCGGCTACCGCGAGCACCTTGGGCATCGCCCGAGCCTACGGCCGATCGGGTATCGATGCGGCCGCGGCGAACGAGGAGCAGTGGGCAGGGAACGGGTCATGTCGGCCGCGCGTCCGAGCGGCTAGCGTGATCGCCGGAAGCGATCGTCCGCGGGTCCGGTGGGGTGCGGCGGGTCACCGAGGGGAGTTCGTGCAATGGGAACCGGACAGGAGGCGGAGGACCGGTACGTCACGGGTGGCGTGAACTGGGACTCCTACTCACTGGAGGCGTTGGTCGCGATGGTGGCCGACAACGCGAGCGCGCCGCAGCTCGAACGGCTCGCCGACGACTGGCGCGCCGCGGGCAAGGAGGTCACCGACGCCGCCCAGGTGCTGGCGCTGGCCCTGGAAGACCTCATGCACTACTGGTCCGGTGTCGCCGCCGAGCAGGCCCGCGCCGACGTGGCCCGCAACGCGCAGTGGGTCGCGGACCTGGGGGAGACCGCGCACGAGATCGGCAACCCGGTCGAGGAGGCCGCCGGCGCGCTCAAGGCCGCCCAGGACGCCATGCCCGAGGTCCCGGCCGAGCCCGCCGCACCGCCCGCGCTCGCCGTCGACAGCGCCGAGCGGGGCCTCGCCGCGGGCGGGCCGCTGGCGTCGGCGATCAACGGCACGGCCGCGGGCGCGGAGAGCGCCTTCGCCGCCCGACAGGAGCAGACCCAGCTCAAGGCGCGGGCCGTCGAGGCGATGAAGCGCTTCGAGGGCGCCGCCATGACGATCGACCGCACCACCCCACAGTTCACCGAACGCGACGCCCAGCCGCGCCCGCGCGAGGACGTTGCCCCGCCCCGCCTCCCGACGCCCGGCGACTGGCTCGACTCCCTGGCCTCGTACACGAGCGATCTGGAGACGCGCTGGACCGCCCTCACGGGCGGCGAGCCGGGCACCACCGCCCAGGGCCACGACGAGGCCGTCCGCTCCGGCGCGGGCGGCGGCTACACGAGCGGCGGCGGCTACCCGGCTGGCGGCGGCGCGGATTCCGCGAGCCGCGGCCCGCTTGGCCCCGGCGTCGCGACCGGCGTCAACGACGCCGTGACAGCCAGACCCGCCGGCATCCCCGGCGGTGCCCTCGCGGCGGCAGCAGGCGCGGCCGGTGCGGCCGGTGCGGGCATGGGTATGGGCGGAATGCCCATGGGCGGGGGTGGCCAGGGCAACGAGGAGCACCGACGGCGCTTCCCGTTCGACGGCGAGGACCCGTTCGCGCTGGACCAGAAGGCGTCGCCGCCGGTGATCGGGCTCTAGGGGCAGGGGACCACGAGGATGCGAGAACAGTTCGACCAGGCGTACTTCGCCGACCGGCTCCAGGGTGTGGAGCGGGTGGGGATCACCGCGGACCAGCAGCCGCCACCGCCGATGCCCATGCCCGCCCCACCCACCCCGGCGCCCGCGCCCTGGGAACCGATTCCGGTGCCCGGCTCCGGTTTCGCGCCCGGCGGACCGATTCCGGTGCCCGGTGGGCCCGGTGTGCCGCCGCCCGGTTGGGCGCCCGGTGGGTCGGTTCCGGCGCCGGGTGCCGGTCCGGTGCCTGGTGGGCCGATTCCGGTTCCTGAGTCCGGCTTTCCCTCAGGCGAGCCGATTCCCGTGCCACTGCCGGTGCCGCCACCCGCACCTGCGCCGAGGCCCACGCCCGCCCCGACTCCACCCGTCGCGGGCGGTCCTGGGGCGATTCCACCAGCGACGTCCCAGCCGGAGCCGGACCCCGACCTCCCCCGACCCTTCGCGGGCCCGGTCACCCTCCCCGCGACGGCCACCCCCGCCAAAGACCACGCGACGCCGGGGTACTGGGATGTCGATCTGGACAAGCTCAGCGGGTTCGGCCTCTCGGTGTCCTCGGCGCGGTTCGGGCTGGCGGCGGTGCAGGCGCGGGTCGAGCGGATGCAGGGCGAGGAGTACATCCCGAAGCTCGGCACCAGCCCGGCCGGACAGCAGCTCGCCAAGAAGTTCGACGACCGGCTCAACGGCGACGACGGCCTGCGCGGCCTGCTGACCGAGGCGATGCGCCGGATGGACCAGTTCATCGAGAGCGCCGAGCGGGTCCGCGACACCTACCGCGAGACCGAGGCGACCGCGCAGGACTCGATCAAGCGGACCGACGAGACCCAGGGCGGCTGAGCGATGTCCGAGATGCCGACCGGGCTGGAGCCCGACGCGGGCTACCGGGAGGCCGCGAGCGCGTGGCTGCACCCGTCGGAGGTGGATCTGCTCTGTACGTTCGCGGAGATCGCGCCGCCGTTCCCGCTGACCGTGCACCCGCACGGCGCCACCGCTGCCGAGCGGCGCGCGCTGTTCCGCACCGCGCGCGCCGAGTTGGCCGCCAAGGGGCTGGCCGATCAGCGCGGCCCGCGCGGGGTCGCCGCGGACTTCGTCCACCTGCTGCGGGACAGCGTCGGCGCGCTGGACATCGTCGTGGCCCGCCGCGACCACGTGCGGGGTGCGCTGGTGCTGGCCCAGCGCGGCGAGGCGCTGCTCGTCAGCCAGGACACGAGCGGGCCGGACGGGCACGTGCACCTGCTCGCGGTGTCCGTGCGCGACGCGATCGAGCACCTGCTGCACCTGGTGCCCGCGCTGGACGCGGCGCTGGCGGCGCCGTTCAGCGTGCCCAGGAGCGCGCTCGACCGGATCCACCGCGACGTGCTGGCCGCCACCGGACCGGACGGGTCGCCGCGCAGGCTCACTGGCGACGAGTTCGAACGGCTGCTGCGCGCGCACGGCCTCGACGACCAGCTCGCCCGGCGCATGGTCACCCACCTGCAGCCCGTCCTCGGCAACGGCCAGGCGGGGGTCGCCGTGCGCCGCGGGTACGCCGACGAGTGGACGCGCTCCGGGGAGGAACTGCGCTGGCTGGACACCGCGCGCGGCCGGTTCCGGCTCGCGGGCGGCACGTTGACCGACTGGATGAGCGTCAACCCGATGGCGGCCGACGAACTGCGGGGCGAACTGCACGCGCTGGCAGGCGAACTTTGGTATCAGTGAGCGCCGAACGCTCCCGCCGCGTCGGTGCGATCCGCTACCGTGACGATCGGAAACGATGATGCTCGGCAACTGGGGAATGGCCACCCGGCGCGCGGCGCCCGGGCCGACGGACAGGGGCGTTGGCGATGATCGCGAATCTTGAGCAGTTGATTCGCCGGGTGCAGGAGCAGGCGCAGCAGGCCGCCGCCGCGCGGGCTGCCGCCGACCAGGACCGCAGGCGCCGCCGCCAGGAGAACGATTCCTACGTCAACGGCGGCGTGCACTGGGACGGCTACGGCCTCAAGTCCCTGCAGCGGATGGTCGGCGACCAGGCCAACCCCAACCAGCTCGACATGCTGGCCGCCGAGTGGAGCCGCTACGGCGACAAGGTCGCCCAGGCCGCTGGCGACATGTCGCGCTCGCTCGACAAGCTGATGCAGTTCTGGTCCGGCAGCGCCTCGCAGGACGCCTCGCGCACGGTCGTCAGCAACGCCGCGTGGATCTCCGAGCTGGGCGCCACCGCCCGCCGGATGGCCGACCCGATCGAGGACGCGGGCGGCGCGCTGCGCTCGGCGCAGAGCACCATGCCCGGCGGCTCGCCGAGCAGCCCGTTCCTGGCCACCGCGGGCGGCGGCGCGGCGGCGGGCTTCGCCATCGGCGGACCGATCGGTGCCGCGTTCGGTGCCGCGATCGGCGGCATCGCCAGCGCGTTCGGCTTCGGCAGCAACAAGAGGAAGATGAAGCGCAAGGCCGTGCAGACCATGCAGCGGTTCGAGACCGCGGTACTCGGGATCGACGGCACGACACCGCAGTTCGGGCTGCCCGCGGACGGGGTCAACCCCGGGACGAACCCGGGCTGGACGCGCCCGCCGAGCACCGGCTTGCCCGGCCCCGGCGTCACCGTCCCTGGCGGACCCTCGTTCGGCGGCACCACCCCGTCCTTCGCCCCGGGCTTCGGCTCCGGCTGGGAGGGTCGCTGGCAGGGCCTCACCGGCGGCCCGAGCGGCGGCGCGGGCGGTGTCAACGGCGGCGCGCCCGGCTTCGGCGGGTTCGGCGGCGTGCCCGGCGGCGGCCTGGGCGCGGGCCGCGGCGGGTTCGGCGGCGGTGCGGGCGGCCTCGGTCGCGGCGGCGCCAACGGTGTCCGCGGTGGCGGGCTGGGCGGGGCCAACGGCGCCCGTGGCGGCGCCTTGGGCGGTGCCGGTGCCGGTGGTGCCCGCGGCGGCGCGGGCAGCGGACCGCTGGGCCGCGGCGCGAACGGCACCCGCGGCGGCGGTGGCGGCGCGGGCCGCTTCGGCCGGGCCAGCGGGTTCGCCGACGCGCACGGGCGCGGCGCGGGCGGCTACGGCATGGGTTCGGGCGCCGGTGGACGCCAGGAGGAGGACGGCGAGCACCGCAGGCGCGTGCCGCTGGAGGAGGACCCGTTCACGGCCGCGGACCTCAAGGCCGCGCCGCCGGTCATCGGCCTGTAGGACGAAGGGGAGCCCCATGAACGAGTCGAGCGGCTGGCAGGTGGAGCCGGAGCGGGTGCGCGAGTTCGCGGCCGCGGTCGAGGAGGTCCGCGGGGACCTCGACGCGATCTTCGCCGAGGTCGCCGAGCTGGCCACGCCCGCGTACCAGCCGATGCTGGGCACCAGCCCGGTCGGCCAGGAGCTGGCCGAGAAGTTCAACGACCGGCTCGGCGGCGAGACCGGGCTGCGCGGGCAGCTCGACACGGCGCTCAAGCGGATGGAGGAGTTCGTCGCGAGCGCGGAGAAGTCCGCCGCCAACTACCAGCAGAGCGACGACCACGCCGCGGCGCGCTTCACCAACCCCTGATGGAGCTGAGCACCAGGGCCGGGGTGGCGCTGCACCCGGTCGAGGTCGAGCTGCTGTGCACGTTCGCCGAGGTCGAGGCGCCGTTCCCGATCGAGGTCCCGGCCTGCGCCGAGACCGACATCGAGCGCGGCGTGCTCTTCCGCGGCGCCGCCGAGCAGCTCATGGAACGCGGTCTCGCCGACGAGCAGGGCCCGCTCGACGTCGCCGAAGAGTTCGTCTACCTGCTGCGCGCCTGCACTGGCGTGATCGACCTGATGCTCGCGCGCGAGGACGGCACGCTGAACGTCGCGGTCCTCGCCTCGCGCGAGGACGCCCTGGTGGTCACCCAGGACACCGCGGACCCGTTCGGCGTGATCCGGCTGCAGGCCGCCACCCTGGACGACGCGCTGTCGCGGCTGGTGCGCCTGGTGCCCAAGCTCGACGCGCCGCTGACGGCGCCGTTCAGCCTGCCCAAGCGCGCGCTGGAGAACGCCTTCGAGGTCATGCTGGCCCGGATGCCCGAGCCGGACGCCCCCGGCGAGCCGAAGCCGATGTCCCAGCAGGAGATCGACGACCTGCTGCGCTCGCACGGCATCGACGACCGCGTCGCCCGCCGGATGGTGTCGCACCTGCAGCCGGTGCTCGGCAACGGCCAGGCGGGCGTGGCGCGGCGCGACGACACCGAGGACCAGTGGCGCCGCACGGGCGAGGAGGTGCGCTGGCTCGACACCGCGCGCGGCCGGTTCCGGCTCGCGGGCGGCGCGGGTGAGGACGCGGACTGGATGAGCGTCAACCCGTTCGGGATGGACGACCTGCGCTCGGCCCTGCGCTCGCTGGCGACGCTCGCCCGGCGGTGAGCCTTAGGCCGTGTCCCACGGGACACGACCTAGCCAACCGGGGTTTGGGCGATGATGACGGTCACCACCGTGATCCAGGTGACGACGATCGCGAGGAGCCAGAACTTCAGGTTGGTGAGCAGCCGGGCCATGGTGAGACCTCCCATCGGGGGATGAACGGGGAACTCGGCGTAGCTGGGAAGCCGGAGCGGCCACCCAGCTACAGCCATCGGTTCCGCCGGAAGACCCGGTAGAGCACCAGACAGGCCGCGAAGATCACGAGCATCACCAGCGGGTACCCGAACCGCCAGTGCAGCTCGGGCATGTTGTCGAAGTTCATCCCGTAGACGCCGACGACCATGGTCGGCACCGCGATGATCGCCGCCCACGAGGTGATCTTGCGCATGTCGGTGTTCTGCTGCAGCGTGATCTTGGCCAGGGTCGCGTCGACCAGCGTGGTGAGCAGCTCGTCGAAGCTGGTGACCCGCTCGGAGACCGTGGTGAGGTGGTCGTCGACGTCGCGGAAGTAGGAGCGGACCTGTTCGGGGATGAGCGGCGAGCAGCCCTCGGCGAGCTTGCGCAGGGGCAGCGCCAGCGGCATCACGGCGCGGCGCAGCTCCAGGATCTCCCGCTTCATCAGGTACATCTGCTCGGCGCTGACCGGGCTGCGCGGGGCGAACACGGCCTTCTCGATCAGGTCGATGTCGTTCTCGAAGGCGTCGGTCACCGCCAGGTAGCTGTCCACGACCCGGTCGGCGATGCCGTGCAGCACGGCGGCCGAGCCCGCGCGCAGCCGCTCGGGGGCGGCCTCCAGTTCCTCGCGCAGCTCGTGCAGGCCGGAATGCTTGCCGTGGCGGACCGTGACGATGTAATCGGCGCCGAGGAAGACCATGATCTCGCCGGTCTCCACGATCTCGTTCGCTGTCGTCGGCGACTCGTGCTCGACGTAGCGGACCGTCTTGAGCACGACGAACAGGTTGTCGTCGTAGCGCTCCAGCTTCGGCCGCTGGTGGGCGTTCACCGCGTCCTCGACGGCCAGTTCGTGCAGGCCGAAGGTCTCGGCGACACCCTGGATCTGGCGCTCGTCCGGCTCGTGCAGGCCGATCCAGACGAACCCCGCGCCGCGGCGGCGGACCTCGGCGACGGCGTCGGTGTGCGTCCAGCGGCCGGGCAGGCGCTCGCCGTCGACGTACACGGCGCAGTCCACGACGTAGGCGGACAGCGGCACCGGGACGGGCGGGTGCGGCGCGGCGACCCGGTTGGTGCGACCTCTCAGCCCACCGAGCGAGGGAATGGACGGCATCGGGACCTCCAGGGGCGCGCGTCGCGACGACACGACGGACCGGAGGGCACGGCTGCCGCCCCGGAAACGGAGCGTCCCTGCCGGAACCACTGGAGCTGGCGGCTAGTGCCGGGCTCCGCCGGAGGAGACGCGGGTACTACTGCATCCGGTCGCGTTGTCATGACCATGCGGGTCGCCCATGCGTCCTCACCTCCTCTGGCCGGTGGCAGCCCGGGCACGGCGCCCTGCTCACCAGAGCGACAGCCTACCCCGTCACGATCGATTGCCAGTGTCGAGGCGGCCGAACCCGAACCCGATTCACCCCGCGGTGCGGTCCCTCACAGACCGGTTGCACCCCGCGCGCGGGCCGGTCAGAGTTCTCCCACTCGCCAGTGGAGTTACTTGGAGGAACAGTGCGGTTCGGTCGGTACTACGAGGAGTTCGAGGTCGGCGCCGTCTACAAGCACTGGCCGGGCAAAACGGTAACCGAGTACGACGACCACCTGTTCTGCCTGCTCACGATGAACCACCACCCGCTGCACCTGGACGCGAACTACGCCGAGAACACCACCGACTTCGGCAAGAACGTCGTGGTGGGCAACTACATCTACTCGCTGCTGCTGGGCATGTCGGTGCCGGACGTGTCCGGCAAGGCGATCGCGAATCTGGAGGTCGAGTCGCTGCGGCACGTGAAGCCGACCTTCCACGGTGACACCATCTACGGTGACACCGAGGTGCTCGACAAGACCCCGTCGAAGTCCAAGGACGACCGGGGCGTGGTCTATGTCGAGACCCGCGGCTACAAGCAGGACGGAACGGTGGTCTGCGTCTTCCGTCGCAAGGTGATGGTGCCCAAGCGCTCCTACGGTGAGGCGCGCGGGGGCGAGCAGCCGGGCAGGCCGGAGCCGCAGGCTTAGCCGAACGGAAGGAAGCGCCGTGACCGTGTCTCTCGCGGAGGTCAAGCAGCGGCTGCGGCGCTTCGCCGAGGAGGAGGCCGCCGGGGTCTCCCCGCTCTACGAGCACCTGGCGACCCGCGCGGCCGACGACGACGAGGTCGCCGTGCTGCTGACGGTCGCGCGGTCCGGCTTCGCCAAGGCGACTCTGCTGCTGGCCGCCGTGCACCGCGCGCTGCAGGCCGAGCCGTTCCACGAGTTGGTCAACTACTACCCGTCGATGGGCGGCAGCTACGGCCTCGACGGGGGGACGTGGCCGCTGTTCCGCCGGTTCGTCGTCGAGCGGGCGGACAAGATCGGCAAGCTTGTGGCCGCGCACACCACGCAGACCAACGAGGTGCGCCGGGCCGCGCTGCTCTACCCGGCGGTCGCGCTGGCCGCCAAGCAGGCGCAGGCCCCGGTCGGGCTGCTGGAGGTCGGGTGCAGCGCGGGGCTGCTGCTCGGCCTCGACCGCTACGGCTACCGCTACCAGACCGAGCAGTCCGGCCAGGTCGTCGGCGGGCCGACCAAGACCCCGCTCGGCCTGCACTGCGCGCTGGAGCTGGGGCCCGGCGCCACCCTGCCCTCGGTGCCCAAGAAGCTCGCCGTCGCCGCGCGCGTGGGCCTCGACCGCGACCCGGTGGACCTGGCCGACGAGGACGCGACCGCGTGGCTGGAGGCGTGTATCTGGGCCGACCAGCCTGAGCGCCAGCGGCTGTTCACCGCCGCCGCCGCGTTCCAGCGCGGCAGCCCGCCCGAGCTGCTGACCGGCGACGCCGTGGCCGACCTGCCCGCCGCCGCGGCCCGGGTGCCCGCCGACCTGCCGCTGGTCCTGCTCACCAGCAACGTGCTGACCTACCTGCCCGACGAGCAGCGGTCGGCGTTCGTCGCGGCCGTGCGCGCGCTCGCCGCCGAGCGGCCGGTGTGGTGGGTGAGTCACGAGGTGTACGCCGCCGCGCTCGCCTGGGTGCTTCCGGGGCGTGCCGACCTGGTGCCGAGCGCGGGCGGGCCCGGCTTCGGCGTGCTCGGGCTCACCAGGTGGGACGACGGTGTCCCGGACGCGGTCGCGCTGGCCCGCACGGCGATGCACGGCGAACGCCTGGTCTGGCTGGTCTGAACTGGGCTAACCGGGCAGCGACCGCCATGCGCGCAGGGTGTCGGCGAGTTTGTCCACCAATCGGTTACTTCGCTCCAGTGTGGTGAAGGTCGCAAGATCGACCCAGGCCGCCTCGGTGGCGTCGTCACCTGCCCGAAGGTCACCGCTGGTAACTGCGCAGGCGTAGTCGTGGATCTCGTACACCCCGGTCGGGGCAAGTCGCTCGACCTGCCCGACGCGCGCGCCGACGGCAACTGCCAGGCCGGTCTCCTCGCGGAGTTCGCGGATCACGGCTGCCGCGTCCGACTCCCCGGATTCGACCTTTCCACCAGGCAGCGACCACTGGCCGCGGCCGGGGTCGTGGGCTCGCCGGACCAGCAGGAGGCGGCCCGAACTGTCACGGACGATCGCCCCGACACACCTGATTCTCCGAACCTCGCCTGCCACCATGGGCACGCAGAGTAGTCGTAGCCCCGTAGTGACGCTCCGGGTTGCCCCATGCGCGGGACTAGGCTGCCGCCGCGCCGCCGAGTGCGGTACAACGGTTTTCAACAGCGGCGCCACACGGGTGTGAAGGAACGGGGTAGATCGCAGTGAACGTCAAGAAGGTCTTGATCTTGACTGGGGCAGCGTTGCTGGTCTTCTTCCTGGTGACGCAGCCGGTTCAGTCGGCGGGCATCGTCAACTCCCTGATCACCACCCTGCGGGAAGGTGCCGAAGCGGTTATCACCTTCATGCGCACTGTTTTCCAGGTCTGAGACGAGTAGCGTCGAACCATGTTCGCGCCCAGGGATCCAGACGAGTACCTACTCGACTCCGAGCGTCGGGTCATCCGGGTGCGCAGGCACTGGGCCTTCCTCGCCTGGCAGGTCTTCGAGGCGGCCGCGCTGCTCGCGGTCTGCGTGATGGTCTCCTACCTGCTGCCGCCCGCCATGTGGCTGGGGCAGAACATCCTCTGGTACATCGCGCTCGGCGTGGTGCTGCGGTTCACCTACCAGGTGATCGAGTGGTGGGTCGAGCGCATCGTGGTCACCGACAAGCGGTTCATGATGACCACGGGCGTGTTCACGACCAGGGTGCTGATGATGCCGATCAGCAAGGTCACCGACCTCACCTACAAGCGCACGGTCATGGGCCGGGCGCTCGGCTACGGCACGATGGTGGTCGAGTCCGCGGGCCAGATCCAGGCGCTGAACAACATCGAGTACCTGCCGCGGCCCGAGCAGGTCTACGACGCCATCTCGGAGCTGGTGTTCGGCGACAAGAAGGCGCAGGCCGAGCGGTTCTCGATGATCAAGGCGCAGCGGGTGGCCCGCTCCACCCGCAAGGTCGCGCGCTGACGCCCAGGTACGCGGTGACCCGCGTCATCGTTCACACTGGCTGACGTGCGGATCGACCTCCACTGCCACTCCACCGCGTCCGACGGTACGGACAGCCCGGCCGAACTCGTCGTCGCCGCGCACCTCGCCGGGCTCGACGCGGTGGCCATCACCGACCACGACACCACCGCGGGCTGGGCCGAGGCCGCCGCCGCGCTGCCCCCGGGTCTGCGGCTGGTCCGCGGCGCGGAGCTGACCTGCGTGTCGCCGGACGGCCGCGGCGGGCAGGCCACGGTGCACCTGCTGGCTTACCTGTTCGATCCGCACGCGGCCGAGGTCGTCGCCGAGTACGCCCGCACCCGGGCCGAGCGGCGCTCCCGGCTGCACGCCATGGCCGGTCGGATGGCCGCGGACGGCTACCCGGTCGACGCCGACACGCTGCTGGCCGACCTGCCCGACGACGTGCCCGCGGGGCGTCCGCACCTGGCGCAGGCGCTGGTGCGGGCGGGTGTGGCGGCGTCAGTGAACGAGGCGTTCGCCAAGCATCTGCACGGCCGCAACGGCTACTCGGTGCCGAGCAGGCGGACCCCGCTGGTCGCCGCGATCGAGATGATCAAGGCGGCGGGTGGGGTGACGGTGCTGGCGCACGGCTTCGCCCACCGCCGCGGGCCGACGATCTCCGCGGGCGTCATCGCCGACCTGGTGCCCGTCGGGCTCGACGGCCTGGAGATCGACCACCCGGACCACGACGAGGCGGCGCGGGCCGGGCTGCGGGCGCTCGCCGCCCGCCACGGCCTGGTCACCACCGGCTCCAGCGACTACCACGGCACCAACAAGACCATCCGGCTCGGCGCGGAGACGACGCCGCCGGAGATGCTGTCGGCCATCGCCGAACTGGCCACCGGCGCCGAGTTGCTGGTCGGGTCTTGACGTGGCCCTAGCCGACTACTTCGACGCGGGCCTGTTCGCCGAGGCCGCCATCACCCTCGTGGTGATCATGGACCCGCCGGGCACGGTGCCCGTGTTCCTCAGCCTCACCGGCCGCAAGACGAAGCCCACCCGGCTGCGCGCGGCCCGGCAGGCGGTGCTGGTCTCGCTCGGGGTGATCAGCCTGTTCGCCATCGGCGGTGAGGCGATCCTGCGGTATCTGGGCATCGGCATCCCGGCGTTGCAGGGCGCGGGCGGCCTGCTGCTCCTGCTGATCGCGCTCGACCTGCTCACCGGGCGCGGCGCGACCGAGCCGGAGGCCGTCGAGGACGTCAACGTGGCCCTGGTGCCGCTGGGGACGCCGCTGCTCGCCGGGCCGGGGGCGATCGCGGCGACCATCGTGTTCGTCCGCCAGGCCGACGGGCGCACGGCCTCGTATGTCGCGTTGGGCCTGGCGATCCTCGCGGTGCACCTGTTCCTGTGGCTGTGCCTGCGCTACTCGGGCGCGGTGATCCGGCTCGTCAAGGACAGCGGCATCACCCTGCTCGCCAAGATCGCGGGCCTGCTGCTCGCGGCCATCGCGGTGCAGTTGGTCGCCGACTCGGTGCGCGGCTTCATCACCGGCGCGTAGGGCGCCTCGGCGGCGCGGGACTTCGAGCGGCCTGGGCGGTGCCAGGTCTCCACGGGTCGATTGTGCCCGGCGCGGGGAGTGTCGGTGTCACTGCGTACGGTGTGGGTCGTGCAGCAGGGGCAACTCGGTTTCGACAGCATGCCGCGTAAGTTGATCAAGGTCACGCCGTCGCGGCTCGGGGTGTGGGCGGACTGCCCGCGCCGCTTCAGGATGGCCTACCTCGACCGGCCGACCCCGCCCCGGGGCGGGCCGTGGGCGCACAGCACGCTCGGCGCGGTGGTGCACAACGCGCTCAAGGCGCTGTTCGACCTGCCGGTGGCCAAGCGCACCCCGGACGCGGCCGCCGCGCTGGTCACGACGCACTGGAAGGACGACGGCTTCGCGGGCCCGGAGCAGGCCGGGGTGTTCCGCGAGCGCGCGGCGGGCTGGGTGCACGACTACGTCACCGACCTCGACGTCTCCCACGAGCCGGTCGGCCTGGAGCGGTGGGTGTCGGCCCCGGTGGGCAAGCTCGTCGCCGAGGGCCGGGTCGACCGGATCGACCAGCGCGGCGACGAAGTGGTCATCGTCGACTACAAGACCGGCCGCCACGGCCTCACCACCGACGACGCCCGCGGCTCCCAGGCGCTCGCCCTCTACGTCCTGGCCGCCCGCCGCACGCTGCGCCGCCCGTGCACCAAGGTCGAGCTGCACCACCTGCCCTCGGGCACCGTGGCCGCCTGGGAACACACCGACGCGTCCCTGGCCCGCCACCTGTCCCGCGCCGAGGAAAGCGCCGACGAATTCCAGTTGGCCACCGACACCCTGCGCGCGGGCGGCGACGAGGACGTGCTGTTTCCCGCCACCACCGGTCGCCAGTGCGGTTGGTGCGACTTCCGGCGCAGTTGCCCAGAGGGTCAGGCCGCTGGACCTGCCCTGGACCCATGGGCGATGCTGACGCCGTGACCGGGCCGACCGAACGCTTGCCTGGACCCCAGGGCGATGCCGTCCCGGGGCCGACCGAACGCCTGCCTGTCGGCGACCGGTCGATCGAGGATCTGACCACGGTGGAGCTGCCGCGCCCGGAGCCGATACCTGCCGCCCCCCGCCGGTCCGGCTTCTGGCGGGAGCTGTCGGGGGCGCTGGCCATCGGGCTGTGCGTGCTGGCGCTGGTGGTGTTGGGGATGCAGGTCTTCGCGGGGGCGCAGGGCATGCCCGGCCCGGGGATCGGGGTGGTGCTCGGCCACTTCGGCGCGGCGGTCGCGGCGGTGGTGGCCCAGCGCTTCGCCGACCGGCGGCGGGGGCCGGAGGCGGCGTTGGCGATCGTGCTGGTCGGCATCGCCACGGGCATCGCCATCTGGTTCTTCTGGTGGGCCTAGCCCGCGGTTGGTGGATCGGCGGGGATGGTTCGGCTGTGGGGCCGGGGAAGCCGTGGCGGTGGTCGGCTAGCGGTTCAGCCAGGTCTGCCAGGTCGGCAGCAGCACCGACAGCAGGCCGTCCGGGTTCTCCACGGCGGGTGAGTGCGCCGCGGCCTCGATCATGCTGAAGTCCGCGTCCAGCCGGTCGGCCATGTCCCGCTGCACCGACGGCGGCCACGCGTCGTCGTTGGCGCCGCAGGCGACCAGGCAGCCGATCCCGGACGAGCGCAGCGTGCGGTGCAGGTCGGCCACCAGGTCCGGCTCCTCGCGCAGGCCGTGGCCCATGCCGAGCAGCGCGGGCGCGGTGTTGCGCAGGAACCGCGCGCGGAAGAACTCGCGCAGGGTCTCCGGCATGGCGAGCCAGCGCGGGTTGCCCGCGTTCACCAGCTCCAGCGCCTGGTGCGCCGCGGCCACGCCGCCGTGCCGGATCATCGGGTCGCCCAGGTCGAGGATCTGCCTGCGCGGGCCCGCGGGCAGCTCGCTGGGGCCGGTGCTCAACAGGGTCAGCCCCACGACCGGCGCGCCCGCGAGCACCGCGCGCCGCGAGACCAGGCCGCCGTACGAATGGCCGACGAGCACCACGGGGCGGCCTTCGGCGGCCAGCTTCCCGATCAGGTCGGCCAGCACCAGGCCCAGCGTGGCGGGGCGGAACGCGTTCTCGTCGGCCGGGCCGGGGGAGTCCTGCTGGCCGGGCAGGTCGATGGCGACGACCTCGAACCCCGCGTCGGCGATCGGGTCGAGCACCGGGACGAAGTCCTCCTTGGACCCGGTGTAGCCCGGCACCAGCAGCACGATCGGGCCGGGTGCCTGCACGTGCAGGGCGCCGATCGGGCCGAAGCGGCCGGGGAGATCCGCCCGGACCGCGCGGTGCGGGCCGAGTTGGGAGGACGCCGGGACAGCGGACATGGCACCGAGTGTGCCCTATGACCCGCGGGCGCTGTCAGTGCAGAGCGACCAGCGTCATGCCGCGTTGTTCGAGCACCATGGGCCCGATCGAGTTCATGGTGACCACGCCCGAGTAGCCCTCGCGGTCGACCGGGATCTCGCCGACCCGGCTGCCGTCGGCCTGGCTGTGCACCGCGATGCCGTCGCGCACGGGGAGCAGCGCGCGGCCCGCGAAGACCGTGCCCGGCCCGAGCGTGTCCTGGATGGTCCACAGTGGACGAAGCTCGGTGGCGGACAGCACCACCGTGCGCGACCCGGTGAACCAGTAGAAGGCGCCTGTCGCGGCCGTGGTGAGCGGTGTGCGGCCTTCGGGATCGGTGCGCAGGTCGCCCAAGCCCAGGTCGACCTCGTAGTTCATGGTCTGGCTGCCGTCCTCGCTGTAGACGACGATGCGCCCCGGGTCGGGTATGGCAACGGCGGTGAGCTTGTCGTTCATCGCGACGATGCGGGCGGACTCGGAGCCCAGCACCACGCTGGTGACGACCTCGGGCTTGTCGGCGTCCTTGCCGCTGGCCTTGTAGACGGTCAGCCGGTCGGCCTGGTCCTCGGCGCAGCGCTCGATGACGCCGACCTTGCCCGGTGTCATCGCGACCGAGCCGTACACACAGTCGGTGCGCGGCTGGCGCTGCGGGTTCACGATGGCCGGGACGACGCCGTACTCCACCGTCTCCACCAGGTCCGAACGCACGGTGGTGAGCAGCCGCGCGCCGGTCGCGGTCACATACGTGCCGTCGCCGATCAGGCGGGTGCCGGACTCGGCGTCGGAGTTGCGTTGCGCGTCCCGCTTGCCGCTGGTCGGGTCGAGCGCGGTGATCTCGCTGCACCCGCCCTCGTGCCGGGGATCGGACTCCGGCAGGTCGTTGTCTGGCGTGCGGTGAGCCGCGATGACCTTCGAGAACGCCCCGGTCACCGTGCACAGCGGGATGTCGCGGCCGTAGCTCCACCGGACGTCGCCGGTCTCCGGGTCGCGGCCGACGACCTCGCCGCCCTCCCCGGTGACCACGGCCGGGCCCACGGCCACCGGTTCCCAGGTGGCCGGGCTGTTCGCCCGCCACACCTCGCCCAGTGACGGCGGGAAGAACTCGGGCGCGGGCGGGGCCGCGTAGGAGACCTCGGTCGTGGTCGACGTGGTGGCCCGGATGTCGCTGGTGCGCCACGCGGCGACGCCTGCCGCCACCAGCGCGACCACGATCACGCCGAGGACGGCGTAGTCGCGCTTGCGGTTGAAGCGGGTGCGGGGCCCGGGGGTGGGGGCCTGCGGGACGTGCCCGTCGAGCACGTCCTCGCCGCCCACCGCCGCCCGGGTGGAGTCGTCCCCTTGAGTCACGCGCCTAGTCTGCCGTGCCCGATGTGTCGCCCGCGTTGGTGGCCGGGTCGCCCGCGAGTTCGCCCCCCGAGCGGCGCCGCCGCCTGCGGGAGCGGGCCGGCTTGTCCGACGGCGTCTCGGCCGAGGTCTCGGCCGCCGCGGGCGCGCTCTCGCCGCCCGCTTCCACGCCTGCCCGCCTGCGCCTGCGGTTGCGCGGCCCGCGCTCGCCCGCCGCGGACTCCTCGCTCGACGCGCGGCCCGCGCTGGGTTCGCGCTCGCCGCCCGCCCGGCTGGGGCCGCCCGAGCGGGTGGTGCCGCGCTTGGGCCTGCCGCCGCGCTTCTTGCCGCCGAAGTCCTCCTCCGGCTCCGCGTCCAGCCCGGCGCGGGTGCGCTGGGCCATCGGCAGCCTGCCGGTCGAGCCCTCGGGGATGCCGAGTTCGGCGAACAGGTGCGCCGAGGTGGAGTACGTCTCCGCGGGCGCGGGCATGTTCAGGCCGAGGATGTCGCTGATGGACTTCCAGCGGGCCTCCTCGTCCCAGTCGACCAGCGTGATCGCCACGCCGGTCTTGCCCGCGCGGCCGGTGCGGCCGATCCGGTGGACGTAGGTCTTCTCGTCCTCGGGGCACTGGTAGTTCAGCACGTGCGTGACATCGGTCACGTCGATGCCGCGCGCGGCGACATCGGTGCAGACCAGCACGTCGACCTTGCCGGAGCGGAACGCGCGCAACGCCTGCTCGCGGGCGCCCTGGCCGAGGTCGCCGTGCACCGCGCCCGCGGCGAACCCGCGCTCGGTCAGCTCGTCGGCGACCTTCTGCGCGGTGCGCTTGGTCCGGGTGAAGATCATCGTCAGGCCGCGGCCTGCGGCCTGCAGCGAGCGCGCCACGACCTCGATCTTGTCCAGCGAGTGCGCGCGGTAGACGAACTGCTCGGTGCGCTCGTGGATGGCGCTGGCGTCGTTCTCCTCGGCCCGGATGTGCGTGGGCTGGGTGAGGAACGTGCGGGCCAGGGTGATGATCGGGCCGGGCATCGTGGCCGAGAACAGCATGGTCTGGCGCTGGTCGGGGACCATGCGCAGGATGCGCTCGATGTCGGGCAGGAAGCCCAGGTCGAGCATCTCGTCGGCCTCGTCGAGCACCAGGCCGCGGACCTTGCCCAGCACCAGGTGCTTCTGCTCGGCCAGGTCGAGCAGCCGCCCAGGAGTGCCGACGACGATGTCGACGCCCTTGCGCAGGCTCGCGACCTGAGGCTCGTACGGGCGGCCGCCGTAGATGGCCAGCACGCGCGCGCCGAGGTGCTTGCCCGCGTCCCGGATGTCCGCGGTGACCTGCAGACACAGCTCGCGGGTCGGGACCACGACCAGGGCCTGCGGGGTGCCGTCGCCGGGCGAGATGAGCCGCTGCAGCAGGGGCACGCCGAAGCCCAGCGTCTTGCCCATGCCGGTGCGGGCCTGCCCGATCAGGTCGTCGCCCGCGAGCGCCAGCGGGAGGGTGAGCTCCTGGATGGCGAACGTGCGCACGATGTCCGCCTCGCCCAGCGCGCGCACGATCTCCTCGCGCACGCCCAGCTCGGCGAAGGTCGGCGCCAGCTCGCTCACGGGCGCGCCCGCGGTCAGCGGATGGGAGGTGTCGGTCTCGGGGAGCCCGGCCTCGCTGTGTTCCAGCGCGACCGGGTCCAATTCGTCTGCCTGCGGGGCGGTGGTGCCCGCGCCTGCGGTGGTGTCCTGCGTCAGGGTGATCAGCCTCTCTCGTACCAGCGCGCACTGCCCTGGACGGGCCGCTCGACCGCGCCGCCGCGGTCGGATTCCCAGGTCCAGGCGTGGCGCGGGAGGGCCTGCGAGGTATGCGCGCACCCTCATCACTCGGTCCGCGGCGTGCTTCGCCACGAGGTTCCCGAGGTCCTCCGAGCCCGGCGCCGCCGTTTCGGGCCGTGTCGACCGCCTAGGTCGATTGCACTGGCCACGCGGCAGCGAGGCCGGGCGTCCTGCCGAGTCTACCTGTGCCGATCCCGTCGTTGGTGTCAAGCACGGCCGAGCTGACCCGCGGTTCGGCGTTCAGGTCCGTTTCGAGCACCGAGTTGATCACTGCTGTCCCCGCCGTGATAGTGGCGGTACCCCCCGTCCACCGGTGCCGCGCGCGGCAACCGCGGGCAGGCCCGCCGGACCCGGTCGCCGGATACGCTGCCGACCATGGAGAACGCTGAGGCCGGGGTGTCCGCTGGCGTGTTGTCGGCCGGTGTGGTGGACCTGCTCGGTGTGCTGGCCTACGGCGAGTTGTCGGCGTTCGACCGGATGTCGGAGGACGCCAGGTCGGCGCCCACGGTGTCCGGCCGGGCCGCGCTGTCGGAGATGGCCGCCGCCGAGATGGGGCACTACGCCAAGATCGAGAAGTACCTCGGCGCGCACGGGGTGGACATCGAGGACGCCATCCGGCCGTTCATCGGCCACATCGACACCTGGCACGCCTCGACCGCACCCCGCTCCTGGCTGGAGTCGCTGGTCAAGGCGTATGTCGGCGACGGTCTGGCGGCCGACCTGTACCGCGAGATCGGCTCGTGGCTCGACGAGGAGACCAAGACGCTGGTGCTCGGCGTGCTGGCCGACACGGGGCACTCGGCGTTCGCCGAGCGGGAGGTGCGCAGCGCCATCGACCGTGACCGCACGGTGCGCGACCGGCTCGCCCTGTGGGGCAGGCGGCTGCTCGGCGAGGCACTGACCCAGGCGCAGTACGTGGTGGCCGAGCGCGACGGGCTGGCCGAGCTGATCGTGGCGGGTACCGGGGACCTGGCGGGCATCGCCGCGTTGTTCCGCAGGCTCCAGCAGCAGCACGGCAAGCGGATGACGGCGCTGGGTCTCGGCTGAGTTACGCGTCTGGTGAACGCGGGCGCCCCTGGGCGGTCCCGGACTCGGCGCTCGACTAGCCTTCGAGCAGGAAAACTGTCGTTCGATGCCCGGAGGTCGGCGTGGAGGTCAAGATCGGTGTCGCGGACACCCCGCGGGAGCTCGTGCTGAACTGCGCCCTGTCTCCTGACGAGGTCGAGGTACTGGTCGGTGACGCCTTGAAGAACCCGCAGGGGCAGCTCGTGCTGGTCGACGACAAGGGCAAGCGCTACGTCGTGCCGTCCGCGCGGGTCGCCTACATCGAGATCGGCGGGGTGGACGCGCGCAAGGTCGGCTTCGCGCCCTGAGTCGTATTGTCGCGAAAGGCCACCGCCCGAGTCGGCGGTGGCCTTTCGCGTGTTCGGGTCAGCTGTCGGCGGCGTCCAGTGTGGTCTGCACGACGAACGGCGGCGTGCTGGTGCCCATGATCCGGTAGCGGTCCCAGGTGTCTGGATCGGACAGTTCGCCCGGAGCCTCGCCGCCCGGGGTGCGCAGCACCGCCGGGATTCGGCGGCCCGCGACCACTGTGGACACCTCGGCGTTCGCGCCGATCCGGCCGTACCAGCGGTAGTAGCCGTCGATGGGCTGGAAGTGGCCGCGCAGTTCCACGGTCACGGCGAACTCCCGCTCGCCGACGACCAGCGTCGCGGGGCCCTGGTAGCCGTCGTCCTCGGGGTGTTCGTCCATGGTGGTTGCTCCTAGCCCGCGGCGGTGTCGCCGTTGGTGAGTTGGACGATCTTGTTGATCTCCAGGCGTTTGTGCGGGTCGATGGTGACGCCGTAGCCGCGCATGGTGCCGTCGATGGCGGCCCAGATGGTCATGGTCAGGTACTCCACCACCGCGTCGCGGCTCATCGTGCGCCGCTCCAGCCACCACTCGCCGACGTTCTGGACCATGCCGACGATGCCGTGGCCCCAGACCTCCGCGCCGCCGGAGTCGATCTGGTAGGCCCGCAGGTAGTCGCCGAGCAGGGCGGACAGCGCGTTGGCGATGACCTCCTTGTCCTCGGCCACGATGTCGGCGTCGATCTGCCGGTCGGCGAAGGTGCTGCGCACCAGCAGCCGGTAGAGGTTCGGGTACTCCTCGATGATCGAGAAGAACGCGTCGAGGCTCTTGCGGATGCGCGGCAGCGGCGCCTCCTCGCGGTTCATCGCCGGGATGAGCCGCTCGAAGAGGATCTCGGTGCCCCGGTGGCCGAGCGCGAGGAACAGGTCGGCCTTGTCGGTGAAGTGCCGATAGAGCACCGGTTTGGTGACGCCGGCCTCGGCGGCGACGTGCTCCATGCCGAGGTCCGGCCCGTGCTCGGCCAGTGCGCGCAGCGCGGCCTCCACGAACTCTTCGCGCCGGGCCGCGCGGTGGGACTTCCACCGGTCGCGCCGGGCGTCGCCGGAATCCGCGGTCCTGGGTCGCTTGACACGATCCGCCATGGGATTCATGCTACCAGAAGTAACTGTTACCCGAAGTTACGCATAACGAAGAACGCCGTAAGGAGTGCCTCGACGATGAGCCGCGCGCTGCAAGTGGCAACGGTAGCCGATCGCGAGAAGACCGCGGGCCGGTTGCTGAAGTCCTCCGCCGACAAGTTCTACGACCCCGAGGTCGACATCGACTGGGGCGCCCCGATCCCCGCCGACAAGCACTTCCACCCCGAGCGCCGGATCTCGCTCTACGGCACCGACCTGTGGGCGAAGATGACCCCTGAGCAGCGGATCGAGCTCGGCAAGCACGAGATCGCCAGCATCTCCAGCACCGGCATCTTCTTCGAGGTGCTGCTCATGCAGATGCTGCTCAAGCAGGTCTACCGGCACGATCCGACGACCGACCACGTGCACTACCTGCTCGCCGAGGTCGCCGACGAGTGTCGGCACTCGACCATGTTCGGCAAGGCGTGCAAGCGCTTCGACGTGCCCGCCTACGGCCCGCGGCGCTGGGTCAGGCAGCTCGCGAAGATCCTGCCGGTGATCGGCAGGGGTCCGTCGGCGTACGCCGCGATCCTGGTCGCCGAGGAGGTCCTCGACCGGATGCAGCGGGAGAACATGGTGGACGAGACCCTGCAGCCGCTGGTGCGCATGGTCAACCGCATTCACGTGCTGGAGGAGGCCCGGCACGTCACCTTCGCCCGCCAGGAGGTCGCGCAGGGCATGGCGAAGGCGGGTCGGGCCGCGAAGGCGTACCACCGGCTGCTCGCCGCGTTCGTCTCGTACTTCGTGTCGCTGAGCCTGATCAACCCGGAGGTCTACCGCGCGGTCGGGCTCGACCCGAAGCAGGCGTGGAAGGCGGCCAGGAGCAACCCGCACTTCCAGGAGACCCTGCGCTTCTGGGGCGAGCGGATCATGAAGTTCCTCGACGAGGCCGATCTGGTCGGCGGCCCGGGCATGGTGCTGTGGCGCCGGTCGATGCTCCTGCCGAAATGACCGCCTTCGGCACCTCGGACGGTGTCGACGAAGGTTACCGCCGGGTAGGTTAGGGGGGTGGCCGACTACTTCCGCACCTCCGACGGCGTCGCGCTCGCCGTGGTCGACACCGGGACGCCCGACGCGCCGGTGACCGTTCTGTTGACCCACGGCTGGACCAGCGACCTGCGGGTCTGGGACGAGGTCGCGGGCGCGCTCCGCGACCGGGTCCGCGTCCTGCGCTACGACCACCGCGGGCACGGCGGTTCCGACAAGGCGCCGCGCGACACGGCGACGCTGGGCAGACTCGCCGACGACTTGGCCGAGCTGATCGCCGACCGGGTGCCGACCGGGCGGCTCGTGCTCGTCGGCCACTCCATGGGCGGCATGACGATGATGGCGCTGGCCGAGCGCCACCCCGACCTCGTCGAGCGGCGCGTAGCGGCCGCGGTGTTCACCGCGACGTCGTCCGGTCGGATGGGCGAGGTGACCTTCGGGCTGCCCAAGGTGCTGGTCAAGGCCGCCGCCCGCCGCCAGTCGAAGGCGCGTCGCCCGAGTCCGGGTGTGCCGCGTCCGGCTCGCCCGGTCGTGCCGCCGTCGCGGTTGCGGATCGTGGCGACGCGGGCGTTCCTGCGGTGGCTGGTGTTCGGCACCCGGTTCAGGATGGTCGACGTGCGGTCCGTCGCCGACCAGGCCGCCCAGGTACACCGGGGCAGCGCGGCCGCGCTGCGTCGCGACATCGGCAAACACGCCCGGGTGGCCGCGCTCGCGCACTACGCGCACGCCGACACCCAGGTGCTCGTCGGCGAACTCGACCGGCTCACCCCGCTTGACCACGGGCGCGCGATCGCCGCGGCCATGCCGCACGCCGAGTTCGTGCTCTACCCGGCGGCGGGTCACATGCTGCCCTACGAGCGCGTCCCCGAACTGGCCGCGCGCATCCTGCGGGCCGCGCGGACACCGGCAGCCGCGCGCTGATCAGCGCTACTTTGCGCTGAAGGAAGGGCTGGAGCGGATCTTCGATCGCCCGGTTGATCTGGTGAGCGGTCCAAGCATCCGCAACCCGTACTTCCGCCGTCGCGTGATGGATACCAGGGAACAGATATATGCGGCCTGAGCCGCGCGCGTACCTTTGGGACGCGTTGCACGCAGTTGAGTCGGTACGCCTGGGCTCACTGCTCAGGTGTCCTCGGTGGTCGTGGCACGCCCCGCGGCCGACGACGAGCGGTGGTTCGATCACGCCCCCGTGCAGGCGACGGTTGACCGGCCCGCTCCGTAGTCGGTCCCACCAGCGGTGATGCGATGATCCACTACCCCAAGATCGGGCGGGTTTTCCCGGGGGATACGCTCGCTGCCGTTACTCGATCGTGCGGTCCTGGGGCTGCCCGGTTGACACGTTCGGTAGCTTTTCAGGGTCCACGCAGTGGTGCTTAGTCCAATCGAGGGACGGTACACCCGTGTCAGACGGAGTCAGTTCGTGAAGGCGCAAACTGTGCGCAACCGGAGCCGCTTCGCGGTGTCGGGCGCGTTCTCCGCGATTCTGCTGGTCGTCACGGCCGAGTCCGCCGCGGCGCAGACCTCCGTCGAGAGCAGTATCCCGTTCACCCTGGACGGCCCGGTCGGCATCGCAGCCGTGATCCTGGGCGCTGGCGGACTGGTCATCGGCCTGTTCCGCCACCGCAGGCCTGCTGCGGCGGCCGAGGTGCCGCCGGTCGAGTTGGAGGAGCCCACCGAGGTGGTTCTCCCGCACCCGCGTCAGCCCGCGCCGCAGCACGACCACTCCTGAGCGCGAAGCGACGAGCCCCGCAGGGACAACCCTGCGGGGCTCGCCGGTAAGTCCTAGCGCACGGCGTCCAGTGCGTCGATCAGGCCTGCGCCGTAGAAGCCGCGGCCGCTGGCCCCGCCCTCACAGACCGCCGTCCACACGCCGGTGCCGTCCGGGTCGTACACGCCCGGGGGGCACGCCAGTTTGTCCGCGTCCCGCTGCAGTTCGATGATCACGCGCTGCGCCGACCAGTTGGGGTGCGTCGAGCGGATCAGCGCGACCACGCCCGCGGCGTGCGGGGAGGCCATCGAGGTGCCCTGCTTGTAGCCCCACGCACCGTTGACGATGGTGGACAGGACGCGGCCGTTGGCGTCCGGCGTGCCGGGGATCTGCATCCGGTCGCCGCCGGGGGCGGTCACCTCGGTCTCGGTGCGGCCGTAGTTGGAGAAGAACGACTTGGCCAGGTTCACCCCGACCGACGACACCCCGACGACCCCGTTGACCTCCGCGGGCAGCTTGGTGCAGTTCGCGCCGGTCTCGCGGGTGATCGGGGTGGTGTTGTTCGGGCTGCCCGAGTCGACGATGTCGTGCGAGAGGTCCCAGTTGCTGTTGCCGAGCGCGGCCACGTTGACCACGCCGCGGCGGGCCGAGTAGTCGATGGCGCGGGTGACGGCGGCGGCGGCGGCCTTCTGGTCCGGGTCGTCGTCGCACCACAGGTACCACGGGTCGATGAAGTACGAGTTGTTGGTGACCTCGACGCCGTGCTCGGCGGCCCAGATGAAGCCGCAGATCGCGTACTCGGGGTAGATGAACCCGTCGTCGTTGACGACCTTGATCGAGGCCAGCTTCACGTTCGGCGCGACGCCGACGATGCCGACGCCGTTGCGTGCCGCGGCGATGGTGCCCGCGACGTGCGTGCCGTGGTCGCTGGTGGTCGGCGCCCACGCGGCGGGCGAGGTGTCCGGCACGCCCTGGTTGGTGCAGCCCACCGAGTTCGCGGCGTCCACATTTGCCGCGAGGTCGGGGTGGGTGGCCTCGATGCCCGAGTCCAGCACGCCGACGAGCACGTCCGGGCTGCCGCCGCTGATCGCGTTGGCCTGGTCGGCCTTGATGGCCTTCATGTCCCACTGGTTGACGCTCAGCGGGTCGCCCGCCGCGGCGGGCGCCTGCTTGGCGTTCGCGGCGATGACGGTCTCGGTGGCCTCCAGCGCGCGCTGGTCGGCGCCCGCCGCGGACAGCGCCGGAACGGCCAACTCGGCGAGGTTCTGGGTGGCGCCCGCGCCCTGGACACCGGGCTTGGTGCGGATGACGGCGGCGAAGTTGGCGTTGGTGGAGGTCGCGACCACGACCCCGATCTGCGGCCAGCTCTTGAGAATGGTGCCGCCCGCGTCGACCACCGACCGCTCGGTCCTGGCCAGGCCCGCACCGTGCGGGCCGAGCACCACGAAGTGCGCGGCGGCCGCGTTGACGGTGGCGGGCTCCGCCGCGGCCGACTGGACTGTCGCCGTGGCGAGTCCCGTGGCGGATGCGATCACCACCGCGGCGCCGAGCAGGCGGAGTCGGGAACGTGTGTGCACTGTCGAACCTCCAGATGTGACTGTGTCACCGGGCCGCGCGCCGGTCGGGCGCATGGGGCGACTCGGCTCGCCGAACCTGCCACTGCGTGACCCTAGGGGCAATCCGCCGGATGGGGCAGCGGCTCACCCGACCGGGGCGTGGCGCGGGCGGGCTGGGAGAATCGTCGGGTGTCGACCGAGCAGACCAGCGCCGCCGCCGCGGCCAAGCCGCGCGTGCTGTCGGGCATCCAGCCCACCGCCGATTCCTTCCACCTCGGCAACTACCTCGGCGCGGTCCGCCAGTGGGTTGCCCTGCAGGAGACCCACGACGCGTTCTACTTCATCGCCGACCTGCACGCGATCACCGTCGAGCACGACCCGAAGCTGCTGCGCAGGCGCACCCGGGTGTCCGCCGCGCAGTTGCTCGCGCTCGGCCTCGACGCCGACCGCACCACGCTGTTCGTGCAGAGCCAGGTGCCCGAGCACGTCGAGCTTGGCTGGGTGCTGCAGTGCCTCACCGGGTTCGGCGAGGCGAGCCGGATGACGCAGTTCAAGGACAAGTCGGCCAAGCAGGGCGTGGTCAGCGTCGGCCTGTTCACCTATCCGGTGTTGCAGGCGGCGGACATCCTGCTGTATCGGCCGCAGTACGTGCCGGTCGGCGAGGACCAGCGCCAGCACCTGGAGCTGACCCGCGACCTGGCGCAGCGGTTCAACTCCCGCTTCGGTAAGACTTTCGTGCCGCCGGAGCCCTACATCCTCAAGGGCACCGCCAAGATATTCGACCTGCAGGAGCCCTCGGCGAAGATGAGCAAGTCGGCGTCCAGCCCGGGCGGCATCGTCGAACTGCTCGACGACCCGAAGGTGTCGGCGAAGAAGATCCGCTCCGCGGTGACCGACACCGGCCGCGAGATCGTGTTCGACCAGGAGAACAAGCCCGGGGTGAGCAACCTGCTCGGCATCTACTCCGCGCTCACCGGCCGCGGCATCGAGGATCTGCAGGAGTCCTTTGCCGGCAAGGGTTACGGCGACTTGAAGAAGGAGCTGAGCGAGGTCGTCGCGGACTTCGTCGCCCCGGTCCGCGACCAGGTGAAGTCCTATTTGGACGATCCGGCCGAGCTGGACAAAGTGCTTGCCCGGGGTGCCGAGCGGGCGCGCGAAGTGGCGTCGGCGACGCTGACCCGGGTCTACGACAAGGTCGGCTTCCTGCGCGCCTGACGACCATCGGTCCACTGTGGACAGATGGGTTCAGGATGCGGGCCGTCGCCGGGCAGCATAGTTTTCACCGGTGACGGAAACCGAATCGAAGATCGCGCGGCTGCGCAGGCGGCGGCCCGGGATCGACCACCTGATCAGGGCATTCGACGCGTTCACCGAGCGCTACGGCAACCACTTCGCCGCCTCGATCACCTATTTCAGCGTGCTGTCGCTGTTTCCGTTGCTGCTGATCGGCTTCGCCGTGCTCGGCTTCGTGCTCGCGGGCCAGCCCGAGACGCTGGAGAGCCTGCGGAACAGCATCACCTCGGCCGCGCCGGGGAACCTGCGGGACCTGCTCAACGACCTGGTGAACACCGCCGTCGAGGAGCGCGGCAAGGTCGGCGTCATCGGCCTGATCGCCGCCCTCTACACCGGCCTCGGCTGGATGAGCAACCTGCGCGACGCGCTGACCGCGCAGTGGGGCCAGAAGTTCGAGCAGCAGCCGTTCCTGCGCGGCCTGGCGGTCGACCTGCTGGCACTGCTCGGCCTCGGCGCCGCGCTGGCCGTGTCGTTCGGCCTGAGCACCGTGGGCACCGGCGCCGCCGACGCCCTGCTCGACCTGGTCGGCCTCGGCGGCTACGGCTGGGCGAAGGTGCTGCTGTTCCTGATCACCACGGCGCTGTCGCTCGGCGCGAACTGGTTGGTGTTCCTCTGGGTCATCGCCCGGCTGCCCCGCACACCGGTCAGCGTCCGCAGCGCCGTGCGCGGTGCCCTGGCGGCGGCCGTGGGCTTCGAGCTGCTCAAGGTCGTCGGCACGCTGTACCTGAACACGGTCCTCGGCGGCCCGCTGGGCGCGCTGGTCGGCCCGATCGCGGGTCTGCTGGTATTCGCGAACCTGGTGTCGCGGTTCCTGCTGTTCATCACCGCGTGGACGGCGACGGCGAAGGAGAACGTCATCGCCGAGCCGATCGCGGCGCCGCCGCCCGCGGTGATCCGCCCGACCGTCGAGGTGTCCCGGACGCCGCGGCTCAAGGAGGCCGCCGCGCTGGTGGGCGCGGGTGCCGCGCTGGCGTTGACGCTGCGTCCCCGCCGCAGGCGCTAGCGGGCCGCCCGGACGGCCTGGGCGCGCTTGCGGCGTAGCCACAACACCAGCGAGGCCACGACCGCGACGCCCGCCAGCCCCACCAGCGGCGCGCCGTACGAGCCGAACGCCGAGCGCTCGGTGTCGGCGGCCGCCGCGGTGGCCGGGTCGCTCGGCGCCGGGGCGCTGCCCTGGTTGAGGTCCTGCTTGCGCTGCACCTCCGGCGCGCCCTCGACCAGCTGGCCCACCGGCTTGACCCCCGACTTCGCCAGCGTGAAGCCGTAGTCGAGCAGCGTGCGGGCCTGTTCGCCCAGCGGCGCCGGGTTCAGCTCACCGCGCAGCAGCACGACCGAGATCCGGCGCTCGCCCTGCTTCGCGCCGCCGACGTAGGTGTGCCGCGCGTCGTCGGTGAAGCCGGTCTTGCCGCCGGTGAAGCCGGGGTAGCGGCCGAGCAAGCGATTGTCGTTGACCACCTTGTAGCCGGGTTTGGTGCCGTAGCCGGGGAAATCGATCGACTTGGTCGACACCGCCTCGGCGAACTCCTTGTGCTTCATCGCGGTGCGGAAGAGCAGGCTCAGGTCGTAGGCCGACGTGCTCATGCCCGGGCCGTCGAGGCCGGACGGGGTGGCCGCGCGGGTGTCGAGCGCGCCCAGCTCCCTGGCCAGCGTGTTCATCTTCGCCAGCGCCGCGGGCACCCCGCCGAGGTGGCCCGCCAGCGCGTGCGCCGCGTCGTTGCCGGAGCGCATGACCAGCGCGAACAGCAGTTGCCGCACGGTGTACTCGCCGCCGGGGCCGACGCCGACCTTGGTGCCCTCCTGGTTGGCGTCCTGCTGGGTGCCGACCACCGTCTCGTCCAGGCGCAGCTCGCGGATGGCGACGATGGCGAGCAGCACCTTGATCAGCGACGCGGGCCGCTCCCGGGCGTGCGGGTCCTTCGCGGCCAGCACCTCGCCGGAGTCGATGTCGGCGATCACCCAGGACGCCGCGGCGACCTCGCCGGGCGGTGTCGCGGTCGCGGGCAGCACCAGGCCGCACTCACCCATCCGGGTGCCACCGACGGGCTCCTCGGGCACGGGCAGCGGCTGCGGGCTCGGCTCGCCCGGCTTGGGCTCCTCCGAGGTGTCGATCGGCGGCGGCGGCCGGTCGTGGTTCTGACACTGCGCGCTGTTCTGGGTCGGCGGCTGCCCCTCGGAGGTCGGCTGGGCCTGGCGGGGAGTCGCGGTGGCACCCGGCGCCGCGGCCAAGGCCGCGACGATCAGGGCACACAGCGAGAGGAGGAGGGCGGGCACGGACCTGCGGGCTGCGGAGCGCACGCCCCCAGATTAGGGCCTGTCACGATCAGGCCACGATCCGCCCTGTCACCCACTGGTGGCTGTGGGGCATCGGCGCTGGATACCGCGGGTGTGCCGCTTTCCCGCCGGGCCTGCCTGTTCCTGCTCGCCTTCGCGCTGTGGTCGTGGGTCAGCTGGCCGATGTTCCTGCGCGACAGCTGGGCGGACGACCACTCGTGGGCCGCGGGCGGTGGTCCGACTACCTTCGTCGTCGTGCACGCGGTGCTGACGGCCGCGTCACTGGTGTTCGGCACTGTCATCGGGGTGATCGGCTGGCGCGGCCTCGCCGCGGCGCGAGGGAGGACCTGACGTGGAGTTCGTTCGGCTGCTGCTGGTGTTCCTGCACCTGCTGGGCATGGGTGTGCTGGTGGGCACGTTCCTGGTGCAGCTCAAGTCGGCCGAGGTGAGCAAGGGCTGGCTGCACGGTGCCGGGCTCCAACTCGTCACCGGCCTCGCGCTGATGTCCCTGGCGCCGCTGACCGACGCCGAGTACAACCACGTCAAGCTGGGCATCAAGCTGATGGTGCTCGTCGTGATCGGCGGACTCGCGGTGGGGTTCACCGCGAAGCGGACTAACCCGAAGTGGCTGACGCCGACGCTGGGCGGGCTCGTGGTGCTCAACGTGGGTCTCGCCGTCTTCTGGACGTGACGTTCGCCCGCGGAGTTACCGGCGAGTAATGTCAGGGCATGCCTACCGGCCGCAAGTACGACATCGTCCTGTTCGGCGCCACCGGGTTCACCGGGGAGCTGACCGCGGAGTACCTCGCCCGCACCGCCCCCGCGGCGACCAGGTGGGCGCTCGCGGGCCGCAACGAGGCGAAACTCACCGCGGTCCGGTCGAAGTTGGCCGCCATCGACCCCGCGCTGGCCGAGCTGGACCTGCTCACCGCCGATGTGACGGACCCGGCGTCGCTGCGGGCGGTCGCCGAGGCCGCGCGGGTCGTGATCACGACCGTCGGCCCGTACATCAACTTCGGCGACCCGCTGGTCGCGGCGTGCGCCGAGGCCGGGACGGACTATGTGGACCTGACCGGCGAACCGGAGTTCGTCGACCAGACCTACCTGCGCCACCACGCCAGAGCCGTCGAGACCGGCGCGCGGATCGTGCACTGCTGCGGCTTCGAGTCCATCCCGTACGACCTGGGCGCGTACTTCACCGTGCAGCAGCTCCCCGAGGGCGTGCCGATCACGATGGAGGGTTTCGTCAGCGCGTCCGGCATCTTCTCCGGCGGCACGTTCCACTCGGCGGTCACCGCGTTCTCGCGCCTGCGGTCGAGCGCGAAGGCCGCGAGCGATCGGCGTAAAGCGGAGGGCAGGCCCGTCGGGCGGAAGGTGCGCGGCGTGGCGGGCAAGCCGCGCCACGAGAGCGCGGTCGAGGCGTGGGCGCTGCCCGCCCCGACGGTCGACCCGCAGATCGTGCTGCGGTCCGCGCGGGCGCTGGATCGCTACGGCCCGGAGTTCAGCTACGGGCACTACCTGGCGATCAAGAAGCTGCCGGTGGCACTGGGACTCGCGGGCGGCGTGGCCGGGCTGGTGGCGCTCGCGCAGGTGCCGTTCGCGCGGAACTGGTTGCTGGGCCGCAAGAAGGCGGGCGATGGCCCGACGGCGGAGCGGCGCGCGAAGTCGTGGTTCCGGGTGCGCTTCATCGCCGAGGGCGGCGGAAAGCGAGTGGTCACCGAGGTTTCCGGCGGCGACCCGGGGTACGGGGAGACGGCGAAGATGCTGGGTGAGTCCGCGCTGTGTCTGGCATTCGACAAGCTGCCGAAGACCTCGGGTCAGGTCACCACCGCCATGGCGATGGGCGATGCGTTGACCGACCGGGTGATCGCGGCCGGAATCAAGTTCAGCGTGCTCGAAGGACCTAGCTGATCACGGTCGGGGCGTCGAACAGGGCGCTGACAGACTCTCCATTGTGGATTCGGCGCATCGCCTCGGACAGTGCCGGGGCGATCGAGAGGACCTTGAGTTTCGGCGTGCGTTCCTCGTGTGGGACCGGGACTGTGTTGGTGCACACGATTTCCAGGACGTCTGGCTGGTCGCCGATGCGGGTCAGTGCGCCGCCCGCGAACAAGCCGTGGGTGCACGCGACGCGGATGGTGCGGGCGCCCAGTCCGCGTAGGCGGGTCAGGAGTTCCAGAACGGTGGAGCCCTTGGCGATCTCGTCGTCCAGGATGATGATGTCTCGATCGGCCACGTCACCGATGATGGAGCTGATGCTGACCCGGTCGTCGGCGAAGCGCTGTTTGGCGCCCGCCGCCACCCGAACACCCAGCAGCCGGGCGAAGTGCGCCGCTTCCTTGGCGTTGCCGAGGTCCGGCGACACCACCGTGGTGTTGCCGAGGTCGTACTGTCGGAAGTGGCCCGCGAGTTCGCGCAGCGCGTGCAGGTGATCGACCGGAATGCCGAAGAAACCGTGTACCTGCGGGGAGTGCAGCGTCATGGCGAGCACCCGGTCGGCGCCCGCGGCCACCAGCAGATCGGCCACCAGCCTGCCGCCGATGGAGATGCGGGGCTCGTCCTTCTTGTCCGAGCGGGCATAGGAATAGTGCGGCATCACCACGGTCGTGCGCGCGGCGGACGCGCCCCGGGCGGCGTCGAGCATCAGCAGCAGTTCGACCAGGTTCTCCTGCACCGGGCGGACCAGCGGCTGGATCAGGAACACGTCGCGCTCGCGGCAGTTGGCCTGCAACTGGACTTCCAGGCAGTCGTTGGCGAAGCGCTGGATGCGCACCGGGTGCAGGGGCACGCTCAGGTGGTCGCAGATCTCGGTCGCCAGTTCCGGGTGGGCACTTCCGCTGAAGACCGCGATATCGCGCACGAATCACTCCTCGTCGATCCGACCGAACGGGCTGACGAGGGGGAATGCTACGGAGGCTCCCGCCACGACGTGGCGGGAGCCTCCGGGGCGACGCGGGTTCAGGCGGCCTGGCGGACCGTGAGATCGACCTCACCGCGACGGGCCGGGGCGGACACGTCGTGCAGGAACGTGGCCACCTCCTTGTAGGACGCCCAGAAACCGAGCTCGTGGTAGGGAATCCCCTTCTCCGCGCAGTATTCGATGGTGAGCTGCCGCGCCCTGGCAAGGCTCTTCTGCGGCATGGCGGGGAACAGGTGGTGCTCGATCTGGTAGTTGAGCCCGCCGTACATGAAGTCCATCAGCCACGACGGGTTGATGTTGCGGGAGGTGAGCACCTGGCGCTCCAACCAGTCCAGGGTCTCCTCCTCGCCGTCGCGGATTTCCATGCCCTTGTGGTTGGGCGCGAAGATCATTCCGAAGTAGACACCCATGACCGCCTGCTGGATCAGCAGGAAAGCCACCGCCAGCACCGGGTTCAGCACCAGGAACAGACACGTCAGGTAGATCGCCAACCGCACGATGATCAGACCGGCCTCCAGCACGGGCTGCTTCAGCTCGCCCCGCGTGGCGATCATCTTCACCGCGGTCTTCTGCATCTTGTACGACTCCAGCGTGAGCAGGAGGAAGAACAGCACCGACTGGTAGCGGACGATGAACCGCTGCACCGGGGTGCGGGTCGCGTAGTGCTTGATGTGGAAGATCGCCGTGCGGCGGGCGATGTCCGGGTCGAGCGAGAGGTGGTTGGGGTGGCTGTGGTGGCGGTTGTGGTGGTTGACCCACCAGCCGTAACTGAAGCCGTTGATCAGGTTGGCGTGGGTGTAGCCCACGACCGTGGCCGAGGTCCTGGCCCGGAACATCGACTTGTGGCCCGCGTCGTGGAACATGAACGACGCCTGCGCGCACCACACACCGAGCCAGACCGCGACCGGGAGCTGCCACCAGGAGTCGCCGATGACGAAGAACGCGGCGATGCCCAGGACGAACATGCCGAGGTTCAGCGCGATCCGGCGGTAATACCAGCCCGCCTGGAGGTCGAGCAGACCCTCTTTCTTCACCCGCCGGAGCAGTTCGGAGAAGGTCGCCGACTGCGCGGTCGCCTGCCCCGGCCCGGCGGGATCAGGCGCGATGGTACTGACTTGCGGGGACTGCATGCCATGATCTCCTTAGTTGCGGCGCCCGGTAACCGCGGGCGCGTGGGGAGGCAGGACCAAGGGTCAGGGACCGGACTGATTCGGCTCTGATCGTGGGCTGACTCCGGCTCGGGCGTCAGCCCGCCGCGAGGCTGTCGTGCAGCGCGGCCAGGGTGTCGTCGGCCTGCTCGGCCACGGCCGGGTCGTCCGGGGCGCCGAAGATGCCGAACAGCGCGCCGACGGTGGCCTGCATCAATTCCTCAGTGGACATTGCTGGCTCCTAATAGGACTAGAACGCGCCGCAGGCGCGGAAGATGTGGGCGAAACCGGCCAGCGAGGCCCGGTCCTGGAAGGCGATGTACTCCGGGATCACCAGGTTCGGCGCCCACTTCTGCTTGTAGGCGAGCTGCGACTGCGCCGGGTACAGGTCGGCGCCCTGGGCGAACAGCGCGTGCATCAGCCACTGGAAGCCGAGGCTGTGCCCGGGGATCTCCTGGGCGGAGTCCAGGCCGGTGAACGGGGTGAAGCCGAAGTGCAGCCACGGCACGCCCTCGCCCCGGAACACCTCGATGGCGGTGCTGTTGATGGCCTCCATCAGCCCGGGGGACTCGTGCGGGATGCGGCGGCTCAGGTCGTGCATCCAGCCGTGCCGGGTGCCGTAGACCGGGGAGTAGGAGATATAGCCGACCGGCGCGCCCTCGATCGTGCCGAGGAACAGCCTGCGGTAGGGCTGGCCCTCGCCGCCGATCTCGCCGACGAGGAACTCCAGCTTGTGCGCGTCCTCGCCCTTGGAACCCAGCCACTGCCGGTCGATGTCGGCGATCGCGTCCGCGTAGTCCGCCGCCGCCACCTCCCGCACGACCAGGCCGTTGCGGAAGGCGCGCGAGATCTTGTTTCGGAGCTGCATGAACCTGGTGCCGCGCAACGAGAACTCGGGCAGCGACACCGCCCACGACGCGCCGATCTGGTTGACCACGAAGCCGTGCCGGGCATAGACCTCGGCGTCGTGGCGCTGCAACTGCCCGGCGACGACCCGCAGGCCCTGCTCCTTGGCGTGGTCGAGGAACGCGTCGAGCAGGCGCTCGTAGTCGCCCGCCGGCGCGAACGCGCCGCCGAGCTGCACGAGGTAGCCCCCCGCGCGGCGGTAGGCGATGGCCCCCTGGGCCACCGGGCTGGTGAAGGTCTCGGTTCGGGCGTTGAGCGCGAGGAAAGCCGAGGCGTTCTCGGCTTGGGTGAACTCCCGGATGGCGTCGAGTGCCGGGATTTCGGTCCTGCTGACTGTGGTCGTCACCGTTGCACCCTTTCTGGAGAAGTCTGCGGCTGGGGGTCAGTAGAACACCGGAACAATTGCCGCCGAAACCCCGAATGGCCGAATTCAGGCTCGTTGTCAGGGTGCCATCAGGTGCATGTCAGATCGGCCCGCCATTGTTCTTTACAGCACCGATTCACCGGGGAATCGGGCAATTTCGCGTGTCCCGCGAACGTCAGGAGTGCCGATGACCGGGCCAGTGGCCGACCAGGACCCGACGCGGGTGCTGGTGATCGCCAACCCGACGGCGGGCAGCGCGACCAACGCCCTGCTCAACCGCGTGCGCGAACAGTGCGCCGCGCACGCGCCGACGACGCTGCACGTCACCATCGCCAAGGGCGAGGCCACCGAGAGCGTGCAGCGCGCACTGGCCGAGCTGCACCCGCCGACGCTGGTCGTGGTGATCGGCGGGGACGGCACGGTCCGCGAGGTCGTCGAGGGCATGGCGGGCACCCCCACCGCGACACTCATGATCATTCCCGGCGGTACCGGGAACTCCGCATACCGCATGCTCTGGGCCGAACGCCCCTGGTCGGAGTCGCTGGCCGCTGTGTTCACCGCGCCGGGGGTCGGCGCGATCCGGCGCAGGCTCGACCTCGGCAGGCTGGAGGAGACCTCCGACCTGGTCTTCCTCGGCGCCTGCTCGGGCGTGGTCGCCGAGGCCCTGGTCTACGCGAAGGCCACCACGCTGACCGGCCGCGCGCGCTACGCCAAGGCACTCGCCGACGCGGCTGCCGCCTACACCCCGTACCCCGGTCGGGTGACGGTGGACGGAAAGACGCTCCACGAGGGCGGCACCGTGCTGGCCAACGTCGGCGGCGGGCGCTACCGCGGCGGGCAGTACCTGCTGCTGCCCATGTCGGAGCTGGCGGACGGGCTGCTCGACGTGGTCGTGATCGGCGACGAGGTGCCGATCGCCAAGGTGCCCGACCTGGTCCGCAACGGCGACCACCTTGGCGAACCCGGGGTGTTCTACGGCCGGGGGAGCCGCATCGAGGTGTGGCGCACCGACGGCGAGGCGCTGGTGTTCGAGCACGACGGCGAACTGCGCCAGGACGTGGCCACGAGCATGACCCTGCAGGTCTCGCCCGGCGCCCTGCCCGTCTGGTGCGACCCGGTCGTCGTCCCCGCCACCGTCTGCTGACCACCCGCCGTGACCACTCGACTGGAGCGTCTGTCCACCTGGGCCGCCGCGCTGCGCCCCGAGGATGTGCCCGGCCGGGTCCGTGAGCTGGCCGTCAGCCAGATCCTGTCCCAGCTCGGCTCGATCCGCGCGGGCGCCGCGCACCCGCTCGGCGCCAAGCTGATCGACGCGTTCGGCGCGCCGACGCAGAACGATCCCAAGGCCGCGGCGGCCGTGCTGGCCGGGCTCGGCTCGTGGCTGAACCTCGACGACACCGCCTACGCGGGGCACCTGTCCAACTCGACCGTCGCGGTGCCGCTGGCGTTCGCCCGTGCCCGCGGGCTGGACGGCGCGAGCCTGGTCACGGCGGTCGTCGCGGCCAACGAGTGCGCCGCCCGGATCACGGCCGCGGCCACGCTGGGCCCGCTGCGCGGCCAGAGCGCTGTGCACACCCACCTCGCAGGCGCGGTCGCGGGCAGGCTCAAGTGCGAAGGCGCCCCGGCCGAGCTGTGGACAAACGCTTTCGCGCTGGCCTTCGCCATGCCGAACTGGCCGCTCATGCGGGCCTTCCTGGCCAGCGACGCGCGGCTGCTGTGCACGGTGACGCCGGTGCGGACGGCCTTCGACGCGTGCGACGCCGCGTACGCCGGACTGTCGGGTGCGGCCGACCTCATGGAGCACCCCGACGGCTTCCTCGCCCGGTTCGCCACCGTCCCGCTGCCCGATCTGGTCGACCACCGGCTCGGCGACCGGTGGCACACCGAGACGCTGTCGTTCAAGCTGCACCCCGGCGGACCCGGCATCGACGCGGCCGTCGACTGCGCCGCCGAGCTGGGCCCGCTGCGGTCGGACGAGATCGAGGACGTGCTGGTCGAGGCGTCGGCGTACACCCTGATGGCGGACAAGACAGCCCGCCGCTACATCGACGGCGCCGACTCGCCGCTGGGCGCGCTCGTGCTCACCGTGGCTTACCCCGTGGCGACCGCACTGCTCACCGGCCACCTGACGGCCGCCGACCTCGACCCGCCCGCGTCGGCCGATCCGACGCGCTGGGCGGTCGCGGACCGGGTGCGGCTCGAACACGACCCGGCGATGACCCGGGAGCTGTTCGCCGCCGAGGCACCGTTCGGCGAGGCGCTCCGGCACGCGGGCGCGGCAGCCCAGCCGTGGCTGCACGGGTTCGGCGGGGCCGAGCTGGCCGCCGCCGCGGCCGCCGCCGGCCCGGGTGCGGGCGGTGACTTCGCCCACGCGACCAAGGCCACCCCCGCCCGGGTCACCGTCCGGTTGACCGACGGGCGCACCCTCATCGGCGAGCGGTCGATCCCCGTGGGCGCCGCGGGCGCCGACACCCGCGCCCGGCACCCGGAGCTGATGCGGGCGAAGTTCGTCGCCCTCGGCGGCTCGGCCGAGGTCGCCGAGGCCGCGGTGAAACTCGATTCCATGACCGCGGTCGAGCTGGCCGAATGGGTCGTCGCGGCGCTTTCCTGAGGCTGGCGAATCAAGCGTGCGTCAGGGCTCGGTCAGATGATTCTGCGAGAGTCGAATCCGTACCGCGCGGGCCAGAATGCGCGTCGGCGAATTGTGACGTACCCGCCACCGGGAAGGGCATGATCATGCTTGTAGAGGGAAATCCGAGGGAAAAGCCGCTGCGCAGCTACGACCTGTTCATCGGCGGCAAGGACGTCCCCGGAGACGGCTGGGTCTACACCACCAGTGCCAGCTCCCTGCTGGAGGACGTGTTCACCAGCATCAGCCTCAAGCGGGCCCTGGAGAAGGACCCGGACGACGAGGCCTCGCAGCACCGGTACGTGGTCGGCCGCTGCGGCGTCGCGACCAACGAGCACATCGATGAGGCCCTGCAGGCCGCCGCCGACGCCGTCCGGGAATGGGCGGCCGTGCCGCTGACGCGCCGGATGCGCCTCGGCGAACTGTTCCGCCAGCAGCTCATAACCCACCAGGAGGAGTTCCTGGAGCTGCTCGTCGCCGAGTCGCACCCGGTCACGCTGGCCCGCTGGGAGCTGAGCTGCCTGCACCAGGTGTACGGCCCGGAGAGCCTGGACTGGTACGCGCAGCGCATGCACACCGAGTTCCAGCACGGCGGCAACCGCAGGCTGATCGTGCGCAGACAGCCCGACGGCGTCGTGTGCTTCAACCCGCCGCAGAACGCCGCGGGCCCGTCCGCCGCGCTCGCCGTGCTGCCGCTGATGGCGGGCAACGCCGTCGTCGTGCGCGCGCCGCGCAGCATCCCGCTGAGCACCATGTACCTGTGCCGCGAGCTGGTCGCGCCGGTGCTGGAAGAACTCGGCGCCCCGCCCGGCGTGCTGAACGTGATCTGCAGCAACCCCAAGCAGACCATGGACCGCTGGGTCGAGAGCCCGCTGGTGAACGACATTTTCTTCATCGGCGGCTCCGAGGAGGGCTTCAAACTCCAGGAACGCTGCATCGCCAACGGGAAGAAGCCGATCCTGGAGTTGGCGGGCAACGACTCCATCGTCATCTGGAAGGACGCCGACCTCGACGCGGCCACCGAGGCGATCCTGGAGTGCTTCTACGGCTCCGGCCAGATTTGCATGGTCCCCAACTGCGTCGTGGTGCACCCGGAGATCGCCGACCAGCTCATCGCCAAGATCAAAGAGCAGATCGTCGACGTCCGCCCGGGCTACCCGCACGAGGAGGGCGTGCTGCTGACCCCGGTGCGCCGCGCGGAGAAGTTCTTCGCCCTGCAGCGCCAGGCCATCGACAACGGCGCCACGCTGGTCACCGGCGGCGGCCGGATGGAGATCGACGGCACACCGTCGGAGACCGGCGTCTTCCTGCAGCCGACCGTGCTGCGCGTCGACGGCCTGAACACCGCGCGTGAGCTGGAGATGGTCAAGCACGAGACGTTCTTCCCGCTGCTGCCGGTGATCGTGCCCGCCGTCGCCGGGGACACCGAGCTGCTCGACGCGTTCATCGATTACGTCAACACCAACGACTACGGCCTGCGCAACTCGCTGTGGGCCGGATCGGACGAGGTCATCGACCAGTTCGTGCTGCGGATCGTCAACGGCGGTCTGCTCAAGGTCAACGACTCGCACATCGGCTTCCTGCCGTACCTGCCCAGCCACGGCGGCACCGGTCTGACCGGCGGCGTCTTCGGCGAGGCCAACTACCCGATGCTCAAGACCTCGCACGTGCAGGGCGTGAGCGTCGCCACCGGAATCCGCCCGCGCCAGGCCGTCTTCGGTGCCTGAAACGCCACCTAGCTGGAGGTAGTACCGTGCGTTCCCTCGAATCCGCCCGCGAGGTCTGCGAGCAATTCCACCCCGGACTGGTCAAGGCGCTGAGCGAGCTGACGTTCGCCGAGCGCGAGGCCCCCGGCAGCCCTGTCATCGACCAGTTCCGCACCCACGGCGGCGTCGGCCTGCTCGTGCCGACCGAGCACGGCGGCCACGGCGCCGACCTGGTGCAGGCCGTGCAGGTGATGCGCGCGATCGGCTCGCTGTCGCCGTCGCTGGCCGCCGCCGCGACCATGCACCACTTCACCGCGGCCACGCTGTACGCGTTGGCGCCCACCGAGGGCAGGCTCACGGCCGCGCAGATCGACCTGCTCAAGAGCGTCGTGCCCGAGCGCAAGATCATGGCTTCGGGCTGGGCCGAGGGCCGCACCGAGCAGAACATCCTGATGCCCGCGGTCGCCGCGGTTGCCGTCGATGGCGGCTACCGGCTCAGCGGCACCAAGAAGCCGTGCAGCCTGTCGAAGTCGATGGACCTGCTCACCGCGAGCATCGCGGTGCCCGGCGCGTCCGGCGAGCCGGAACTGGCGATGGCGCTCATCCCCGCCGACACCCCCGGCATCTCGGTGCACCCGTTCTGGGGCAACGACGTGCTGGCCGCCGCAGAGAGCGACGAGATCCGGCTCGACGACGTCTTCGTCCCCGAGGACCTGGTGCTGCGCACCACCGAGGAGGACCCGGAGCGGATGGAGGCCCTGCAGCTCGCGGGCTTCGTCTGGTTCGAGCTGCTGATCTCCTCGGGCTACGCGGGTGCCGCCGCCGCGCTGGTGGAGAAGGTGTTGCAGCGCAACCGGGGCAGCGCCACCGACCAGGTGCAGTTGACCATCAAGGTCGAGTCGGCCTTCGCGGTGCTCGAAGGCGCCGCGCGCGCCGTGCTCGACGGGGTCGACGGCGAGGAGGCGGTCGCGCAGGCGCTGGTCGCCAGGTTCGCCGCGCAGCAGGCCATCGCCGAGTCCACCAACACCGCGCTTGAACTGTTGGGGGGCTTGGACTTCATCACTTCCTCCGACAGCGCCCGGCTCGCCTCCGGGGTGCGTCCGCTGGCCTTCCATCCGCCCTCGCGCAACAGCGTCGCCGAGGCGCTGGTCGCCTACTACAACGGCGAAGACCTCGTCCTGTCCTGAGTGGACCCGAGATCGACTAGGAAGGGAGCAGTCCGGTGACCGCTTTGGCCGACGCGCCGGTCAACACCGACGAACGAATCCTCGACCTCTATCGGGCGCACCTGAGCCGGGGCCGGGTGACGCTCGCGGAGTTGCTGGGCAGCCACGTCGAGCACCTCTCCGACGGTGCCTGGATCACCACCAGCGACGGCGAGCGGTTCCTCAACTGCGGCGGCTACGGGGTGTTCATCCTCGGCGCCCGGCACCCGATCGTCATGTCCGAAGTGGAGCGTCAGCTCCGCACCAACCCGATGGGCACCCGCATCCTGCTGGAGCCGACCGCGGCGGAGGCCGCCGAGGCGCTGTGCGCGGTCGTGCCCAAGGGGCTGGACCGGGTGCACTTCTCGCTCTCCGGCGCCGAGGCGGTGGAGACCGCGCTGAAACTGGCCCGCGCCAACGGGTTCAAGCGCACGGTGTCGATGGTGAACGGCTACCACGGCAAGTCGCTCGGCGCGCTGTCGGCGACCGCCAAGGATGTCTACCAGAACCCGTTCCGCCCGCTGATCCCCGACTTCGTACACCTGCCCTACGGCGACCTCGACGCGCTTTCCGCCGAGCTGTCGGCACATCCCGGTCAGGTCGCGGTGATCCTGGAGCCCGTGCAGGGCGAGGCGGGCGTCATCATCCCGCCCGCAGGCTACCTGCGCGGGGTCGAGGCGCTGGTCCGCGAGCACGGCGGCTTCCTGATCCTCGACGAGGTGCAGACCGGCATGGGTCGGCTCGGCGAGTGGTGGGGTGCCGACCTGGACGGCATCACCCCGGACGTCCTGTTGGCGGGCAAGGCTTTGGGCGGCGGCGTCATGCCGGTGTCCGCGGCCATCGCCTCGCGCAAGGCGTACAAGCCTTTCGACAAGGATCCCTTCCTGCACACCGGGACCTTCGCCGCGATGCCCGTGCTGATGGCCGCCGTACGCGGCTCGATCCGGGCGCTGCAAGAGGAGCGACTGGTCACCCGGGCGATGGAGCTGGGCACCGAGCTGCTGCCGAAGATCACCGAAATCGTCCAGCGCAACATCGGCCACCTCGTCAAGGAGGTGCGCGGCCAGGGCCTGCTCATCGGCATCGAGCTGATCGAGCCGGGCCTGGCAGGCGAGCTGCTCACCGAGCTGTTCAACGCCGGTGTGGTCGCCAACCACTCGATGACCGGAAGTGCGGTCGTCCGCTTCACCCCGCCGGCGATCCTCACCCCAGCCGACGTGGACTTCCTGTTGAACGCGATCGACCAGGCCACCCGCGACCTCATCACGGGCTCGGCCTCGATGCCGGAAGGCGGTAGGTGACCAGTGCGACACGTTGAACTGGATGCGACGGTCCGGGGGCAGCTCGCCCCCGAGGTGTTCGCCGAGTTGGTGCGGTTCGACCGCTACCCCGACCTGGCGCCGCACGTGCGGGCCACGACCGTGCACGCGACGCTGCCCGCGACCGCTGGCAGTTCGAGCTGGGAGCTGCACTTCCGCAGCGGCCTGCTGCGCTGGACCGAGGCCGAGGAGTTCGACCTCGACACGCTGCAGGTGGTCTTCACCCAGGACGACGGCGACTTCGACGTCTTCGAGGGCAAGTGGACCTTCAGCCAGGACGGCGACGACGTCACCGTCCACTTCGAAGCTGACTTCGACTTCGGCATTCCCTCGATGGAGGGCATTCTCGACCCGATCGCCGAGCGGGTCATCCGGGAGACGGTGGCCTGGGCCATCGACGGCTCCTTCGCGGAGGTGTCCTTCGCGGGCGACCTCCAGCTCCAGCCTGCCGCCGCGGCCACGCCGGGCCAGTAGAAACCAGGAGTCCACAATGGACCAGCTCAACCCCTACGAGACGCCCAAGACCTTCGCGCTGCACCGCGCGGAGTACCTGTTCGGCGTCGCCGTCGTCACCGGCCTGATGATCGCCAACTTCAGCGAGCTCCGCTGGTGGGTCGTCATCGCGCTGTTCTTCTACATCGACGTGATCGGCTACCTGCCCGGCGCCATCGCCTACAAGAAGGCGGCGGGCGCGCCGATCTCCAAGGTCTACTACGCGCTCTACAACTTCATGCACAGCTTCATCACCCAGGGCACCGTGATCCTGCTGTGGTGCCTGATCTCCGGGCCGGAGTGGGCGCTGCTGATCATCCCGTTCCACCTCTTCGGCGACCGCGGCCTGTTCGGCAACTTCATGAAGCCGTTCGGCCTGCCGTTCGAGCCGGAGGCGCAGCCCGCCTACCAGAAGATGCTCGACGACCTCGGTATCGACCAGAAGGCCCCGGCGGGCGGGCACGCCCCCACGGAGTCCACTTCGGACAAGACGCCCGCTCTGCAGACCACCGGGTGAGAAAGGAAACCGAGTCGCGATGACGCAGTCCATCGCTCCCGAGGCCGACTTCGACGCCGCGCCGACCCTGCTCGACGGCGCGAAGAACCTCATCCTCACCGCGGAGCACTGCAACCTCTCCTACTGGTTCACCGACGTCGCCCAGGGCACTCTGGCGGGGCGCGGGGCCACGGGGCACGCCCCCGACGCGGAGATCCCGGACTTCATGCGGGAGATCGGCAACCCGCTGCGCGAGGCTTTGGTGCTGGAGTTCGGTTTCCGCGCGCTGTCGGAGGAACTGGCCACCCGGGTGCTGTCGCACTACGTCGCCAATGCCCCCGGCATCCCGGAGATGGAGTTCTTCGCCACCCAGTTGGTCGACGAGGCCCGGCACGCCCGGGTGTTCCGCGAGCACCTGGTGGAACTCGGTGTCCCCCGCGGCAGGCTCTTCGACGAGATCGAGGAGATGACCGTGGACTACCGGCGCCGCGTGCTCGGCCCGGTGGAAGAGTTCACTTTGGACATCGTCCGGGACCGCAAGGACTTCTACGGCGGGGTGGCGGTGTTCACCATCGTCATCGAGGGTGTGCTCGCGCCCGCTGCCGAGTTGAGCGAACGCAAGTGGGGCGTGCTGAACCCGGCGGCGGGCGAGATCTCCCGGGGCACGTCGATCGACGAGATCCGCCATCTCGTGGTGGGCAGCACGATTCTGCGCGATCACCTGCTCCGCGCGCCGGACTACCGGCCGCGGCTGCTGGAGATCCTGGAGGCGGGCAGGCAACTCTGGAACGAGGTGCCCGACCGCGAGTACGTCATCCACCGCGAGGAACTGTTCCAGAAAGGCATGGCCGACCACACCGACCTGCTCGCCGACTACGAGCTGTGGCCCGGCGTGCGGATGCTCGACACCACCCCGGACGAGCGCTACGACGCGGCGGAGCGGTGGACCGACGAGATGGCCGAGTCGCGGATGACCTTCATGGGTCTGCCGACCGACTGGCTGTCCGGCCCCGCAGGCGAGTGACCTGCCTGCCCGAGACGAGTCCGGCGCGAGCCGCTCGAAGATCCCGCGAAGTGTCATCAGATGAAGGAGAACGCTGTGTTTGAGACGCTGAAGAACATCCTCGTCGACAAGCTCAAGGTCTCGCCGGAGCAGGTGGTCCCGGAGGCGTCCAAAGAGGACGTCGAGCTGGACTCCCTCGCCGTGGTCGAGCTGTCCCTCGTGCTGGAGAAGGAACTGGGCATCAAGATCAGCGACGACGAGCTGATCGAGGTCGAGACCGTGGGCGAGATCGTCGCCCTGATGGAAGAGCGGAGCGTGAAGGTCTGATGGCAGGCCCCGACGACGTCGCGGTGACCGGGCTCGGCCTGGTCACCCCCGGCGGGATCGGGGTCGAGCCGAGCTGGGCGGCCGTTCAGGCGGGCCGTTCGGCCGCGGCCCACGACCCCAACCTGGCGGGCAACCCGGTGACTATCTCCTGCCGGGTGCCGGGCTTCGATCCCGAGGCACTACTCGGTGGGCGCCGGGCGCATCGACTGGACCGGTTCGTCCAACTCGCGTTGGTCGCGGCGAAGGAGGCCATGACCGAAGCGGGCCTCGACACCGAGACCTGGGACGGCGCGCGGGTCGGTGTGGTCATCGGCAGCGCCGGTGGCGGCGCCGAGACGTTCGAGGCGCAGCACCGGGTGCTGCTGCAGGAGAACCCGGCCTGGGTTTCCCCGCTGCTGCTGCCGATGCACCTGTCCAACATGGCGGCGGGCCAGGTCGCCATGGAGTTCGGCGCCCGCGGCCCCAACATGGTCGTGGCCACCGCCTGCGCCTCCGGTGCCACGGCGATCGGTATCGCCCGCGACCTGCTGGCCCGCGACCGGTGCGACATCGTGCTGGCCGGGGGCACCGAGGCGCTGCTGAACCCGGTCACCATGGCCGGTTTCGCCCGGATGGGCGCACTGTCCAAACGGGACGATCCGGGGACGGCCTCGCGGCCGTTCGACACCGACCGGGACGGTTTCGTCGGCGCCGAGGGTGCCGCGATGCTCGTCCTGGAACGGCTGGCGGACGCAAAGGCGTCCGGCAGGCGGATTCGCGGCCGGGTGCTGGGCTACGGCGCCACCGCGGACGCGCACCACATCACCTCCCCTGACCCTGACGGCCGGGGGGTACGGGCCGCCATCGAGGCGGCCCTGCAGGAGGCCGGTGCCACGGCGGCGGACGTGCGGCATGTCAACGCGCACGGCACTTCGACGCCGCTCAACGACCTGGTCGAGGCGCAGGTGCTCGCCAGGGTGCTGCCACACCGCCCGCTGGTCACCTCCACCAAGGGGGTGACCGGGCACATGATGGGCGCGGCGGGTGCCGCGGAAGCGGTGTTCTCCATGCTGGCAATGGAACGGGGCATGGTCCCGCCGACGGCGAACACGACCATGCTCGACCCGCGGATCGACATCGATGTGGTCCTGGCGGCCACACCGGTCACGCCGGGTCTGGTGTTGAGCAACTCGTTCGGGTTCGGCGGCCAGAACGCGGTGCTGGCCATCGCGGGCGCGTAGGCGGATAGGTGGAACTCGCGGTGATTCCCGCGCGTTCCACCTATCCGACCGAGTTGTGTCTTGCGGTCGCGAGGATCTCGCCGAGTCGAGTGGCCAGGCGCGAGTTGTCGATGGGTGACAAAGTGGTCCAGTCCGCACCGTCCGCGCCCCGTTTCACGCTGAGCGCGTATCGGCCCTGGTCGTTGTCCAGCCAGATCACGCCGGGCAGCCGTTGCAGCTTCCCGCGTGTGTCGCGAAGCGTGACACCGAGCAGGCCCGCTCGGTGTACGGGGCGTTCCATGACGGCCGCGATCTGTGCCAGTTCGACGCGATCTGGCGCCCGATTGGTCATGGGGCGCAGGAAACTCCCGTGCTCGGCCCGGCTGTGGCGCTCGACGGTTGGTGTGGCCGCGGGCAGTGTCATCGAACGCCCTGGTCCTGGTCTGCTTTCGGGCAGCAGGTCTACCACGGATTCGATGATGGCGGTGTCGCGGACCTCGGTGAGGTGGATGGCGTGCCGGCGCTGCACGGCGAGCACGGCTTGCTTTCCACGTGCGGCGACGAGGGCCTTCGTTCGACTCGGACCCGTTGTCTCGTGCATGACGACGAGGGTGATGGCCGTTTCCCGTGTCGCGAGCAGCCGCAGCGAGTCGTCGAGTTCAGGTATCGGCCTGCCGGAGCGGATCAGTCTTCGCCGGTTGAGTTCGTTGTATACCGCGACTTTGATGCGGGCACGTTCGTCCAGGGTGTCGCCATGACAGGCGATTTCGAGCGGGAACGGCAGTGCGCCGAGACCGAGGTCGTCCCACAGCACGTCGAATCCGGCGGGTGGGAGTTCGGCTATCGGCCGCATGCCGGGGATCAGCCGCCGATCACCGGCGGCGCGGTGATCTCGTCGGTGCCGAACAGCGAATGGGGGTCGGCCTCCTGGAGATAGGCAGGCCGCTCGTGCTCGTGGTCCTCACCACCTTGGCCACGGCCGGTGCCCGCGCCCATCCCGCCCATGCCGCGCGCGGTACCGGCCCCGCCTACGCCAGTACCCCGTGCAGTGGCCTCGGCAGCAAGCGCGCCCGCGCCTGCTCGTGGCCCGCCGGGAACACCTGTCTGGCCACCTCCCGCGCCCGCGCCGATTCCGCCGCCGCCGGACCCGCCGCCAGGACCGAACCCGCCCCGCCCGCCGGTCGAGCCGCCGCCAGACCTCGTCCCGCCACGTACTTCAGCACGGCCGCCTGGACCGAATCCCGCGCCTGGACCGAATCCACCGCCTGGACCGAACCCGCCGCCTGGCGCGTACCCGCCGCCCGATCCGGGGCCACCCGCCCTGCCGGTACCTGGTCCGCCAAGTCCGCCGCCGGTCGGCGGCACGTAGCCGCCTGGGGTCGTACCGGAGCCGGGAGCGCCGGGGCCGGCAGGCACGTTGGTGCCGACCTGGCCTGCCCCACCGCCCTGCCCGCCACCAATGCCGACCGGCACCGGGTTCTGCCCGCGACCATCGATGCCAGGGTCGGGATCATCGCCAGCAGGGTCAGTGCCTGCGTCGAGGGTCGGCGGCGGGGTGAACGCTGGTACCGAGGCCGCCGCGAAGGTCATCGTGGTGTCCCGTCGCGCGACCACCTCGACCGCTTCGGCGTGTGCGGCCTGATGTTGGTCGTACTGCTGAGGGATCTCCCAGGCGAGCGCGGCGATCTTGAACGGGTTTGACCCGGCGTCGGCGAACATCTGGCCAGGGTTGTAGGGCACCGGGTCTGGCATGGCGCTCTTGGCCTGTTCGGCCGCCTCGGCCTGCCCGGTGATCGCTTCGCTCGCCCCGGTGAAGTTGTCCCCGGATTGCATGGTCCACTCGGCCACCTGCCCAAGCCGGTAACGCATGGCATCACCAGCTTGCCCGGTCCATCCGGCCTCCGACCCGAACACCGCCTGCTGCAACAACACGCCTGCCTCGGTGAGTTGGGCTCCCATCTTTCGCCACTCGTCGGCGACCCCCTGCACCGCGCCCGCGTCGGCCGGATCGGTCATTGCCTTGAGCGCCTCGTGACTCTGCCCCTGGTAGTGCACGTTCGGCTGCGGCACCTGCCGCCCACCCGGCCCGGTCATCTCGCCCTCCCTACGGCAGTTTCGGATCGATGATCTGCGCGACCAGCAGCGCCTTCGCACACGCCTTCGGCGTGTCCGACAAGCCACTCGCGGTGACGGTTAGGTGAACCGACGATGATTCGGTGATCGCGATGAAGATGTCGCACCCGCCGTCGCCGCCGCCCATGTTCTCCAGCTTCGTGGCTTCGTGCTTGCCAATCTCGATCGGCGTCGGCGTGCCGCCCTGGTAGTTCCCGTCTTTGAGCCCCAGATCGGGCAGTAGGCCGATACTGAATCCGAAGTCCCCTGACTTGGTCCAGTTGCATCCCCTCGATCCCACGACATCGTCCTGCTTACCGGCAGGAATTCCCAGTGACGTGCGATCGGCGGCTGACAGGAGGTCGCATGGCTCGATTCTGTCGAGCGGCGATGATGGGGTGGATGTGGTGGACCTGGGTTTGCTGGTGGTGGTCGGTGACCCGCTGCTCACAGTGGTGGTCGTGGAGCCGCCGGACGCCTGCGGACTGCCGTTTTCCTTTGCTGTGCATGCCATCAATGGCAATGCCAGCAGGGTCGTTCCGATAGCACCGAGCACGGTGGCGGATGGCGGGAGCCTTGTCACGCGTCACCTCCTGCGGACCGGATGTTGCCCGCATTGCCGGTGTCGGTGTCGGTGTAGTTCGCCATGCTTGCCGCGACGGCTTGTTTCAGCACCTCGATGTCCTTGCTGAACTTGGTCAGGACCTGCTCGGCGGAGTTGGTACCACCCGCGGCGAGTTGCATGTTGAAACTGCTGATTTCCTCGGCGTATCCGCCGCCGAGCGGTGCGCGGCGTGAAACCCGACGAGCTCTCTGCACCATCAATTCGGCGGAGTCTTGGACGGCGGTCAACTGTTTGTTGATGGCGTCGGCTGTGTCGGGGGCGATGGCGAGTTGGCCTGCGGCTGCGGCGGCGAGGAGATTGTGGACGGTGGTGCCGATGGCACTGAAGTTGCCGAAGGGGCCGGGGATGGTGGGTGTGTGGTCGTGCGCTTCCATCCAGTGGCGCATCTTGTCCTGGGCCTGCTGTTGCGCGGGCGTCAGTGGTGGTGTGTTGTCCGGCATGGCTCCCCCGGGCGAGTGTGGACTACCCAAGGAAGCGTATCGGTCACTCGGCGTTCACCGCAGGCGGTTCGGCGAAATCACCCCACCGGGCGCCGGGGTAGGAAGGTCGTCCAGGCGGGGTGGAGGAACGACAGGTGCCCGGCTGCGGGATTCTTGGAGTCGCGGACCGCGATCAGCGTGGCGGTGTGCTTGATCTCGACGCATTCGCCGCTGCCGCTGCTGTAGGTGGACTTCACCCATCCTCCCTCGTCGTCGGGCGTGCGGAAGTGGGGTTCCCCGGCCATCACAGCTCCTTCATGACCTCCCTGATCAGCGAGGCGGACCGCGTCCTGGACAACGCACTCGCCATCAGGTCCTCGAAAGCGAGCCGATAGGCCCGCACCTCATGATCTTCCTCAAGGTACCTGGCCCCGACAAGGTGTTCGACGTACACCACATCCGGGTCGAGCGGGTCGGGAAACTCCAGCAGTTGGAATGCGCTGGTCATCGCGGAATGGGCACCTGCGGCGAACGGGAGCACTTGGACGGTGACATTGGCGCTTGCCCACGTCGAGCAGCCGCTTTAGCTGGGTGTGCATGAGCTCGGGCGTGCCGACCCACCTGCGGAGCGCGGCCTCGTTGAGGATGAACCAGAACCGGGTGCCGGTACTGGCGAGCGGGAGCTGGACCGGCGTCGGCTGCGCTACCGCCGGTGTGGCGAGGTGATCGAACTCCCGCCGACCATGGTCCCCGGTGGCCCATTGCGGTGGCTGCGCGACCCATCGGGCGAGCTCACGACGGTCACCGCCGTGCTCAACGCGCTCAACCGCGACGACCTGACCGGCGGTGCCGCGCAGTAGCAGTGCCGGGTTGAGCAACCGGATCGTGAAGTTCTGGCGGTGTCAAGCCGGGATCAGGGGTGGGTCAGGCGCGCGTGATCGTATTCCACCAGAACGCTGCCAATCGGAGGCCCGAGATGACCGAGACGATCGAAGACCTGCTCGCGCTGCCCGCTTCCGAACGCGCGGACGTGCTGGAAACCGTGGTGGCCGCCGAGTTCCGGCAGGCCCTGCTGATGACCGATGCCGAGAATCTGCCGCTGGACAAGGCTTTCTTCGAGCTGGGCCTGACCTCGCTGCGGATCACCGACATCAAGCGCAGGCTGGAGGCCAGGCTCGGTTGCGACATCAGCGCCAACGCGCTGTTCAACCGGCCCACGGTGCGCGAGCTGGTGCAGTACCTGATGGAAGACGTCCTGCCGGACGTCTTCCCGCAAGCGCCGGAAGTGCTGGTCGCCGCGTCGGTGGCCCCGGCGGTCCGCGAATCGGACAAGGCACTCGTCGACGACATGCTCAAGGACCTGTACCGCGCGTGACTTTCCCGCGGCGCGCCAACGGCGCCCGCGCGCGGTCTTTCAACGGAGGCGGACATGGGAATGCCGGACGAGACTGCGCCGGACCCGGACGAGCTGCGCGCGGCCGTGCAGCGCCAGCAGGCGACCATCAGGGCCCTGATGCTGGAGAAGTACGAGCCCATCGCGATCGTCGGCATCGGGCTGCGCTTCCCCGGCGGCAGCGAGACCCCGGCCGAGTTCGCGGACTTCCTGCGCGAGGGCCGTTCGGGCATCGTGCCGCTTCCGCGTGACCGGTGGGACGCCGACGCGTTCGTCGCGCGGACCGACGACGACAAGGGCAAGATCCGCGCGGAGAACGGCGGCTACCTCGACCGGCTCGACCTGTTCGATGCGCCGTTCTTCAACATCTCACCGAAGGAAGCGCAGTACATGGACCCCCAGCAGCGGTTGCTGCTGGAGACCTCGTGGGCCGCGCTGGAGCACGCCAACATCGACCCGACGCCGCTGCGCAAGGGCAACGGCGGGGTGTACGTGGGCGCCAGTTCCATCGACTACGCCTTCGAGATGGACCAGTTGTCCTACCCCGAACTCGATGGTCACCTTGCCTCCGGGGTCACCTTCTTTCCCTTGTCCGGCAGGCTTTCCTACTTCCTCGGCTGGCACGGCCCGTGCCTGACGGTGGACACCGCGTGCGCGTCGGGCCTCACCGCGATCCACCTCGCCGTCAAGGGCCTGCGCGCGGGCGAGTGTGAGATCGCGCTCGCGGGCGGGGTCAACGCGCTGCACCACCCGCGCACCCAGGTCATCTTCTCCGCGGCCAACATGCTGGCCAAGGACGGCCAGTGCAAGACCTTCGACGAGGCGGCCGACGGCTACGCCCGCGCGGAGGGTTGCGGAGTGCTTGTCCTCAAGCGACTGTCCGACGCGCGCCGTGACGGTGACACCGTGCTCGCCCTGATCCGCGGCACGTCGGTCGGCCAGGACGGCGACAGTGCCGGTCTGACCGTCCCGAATGGACCCGCGCAGGAGAAGGTCATGCGCGCGGCGATCGCCGCCGCCGCCCTGGACCCGGGCGACATCAACTACGTCGAGGCGCACGGCACCGGCACCCCGCTGGGCGACCCGATCGAGATGGGCGCCATCGCCGATGTTTTCGCCCAGTCGCACACCAAGGACGCGCCGATCGTGGTCGGCTCGGTGAAGACGAACCTGGGCCACATGGAGCCGGTCGCTGGTGTGGTCGGGGTGATCAAGGCCGTGCTGCAGCTCCGCGAGGGCAAGATCTTCCCGCACCTGAACTACACCAACCCGTCCGGCCGGATCCCGTGGGCCAGCTACCCGGTGGAGATCCCGACCGAGGTCCGGCCGTGGGTGTCCGACATCAAACGCGCGCTGGTCAACAGCTTCGGCTTCGGCGGCACCATCTCGGCGGCCGTGGTGGAGCAGGCGCCCCCGGTGGCCGAGCCCGCCGTGCGGCCGATGCCCGCCGCGGGCGAGGTTTTCGCGCTGTCGGCGAAGAACCGCCGCTCGCTCAAGGCGCAGCTCGAACGCTACCGTGACTTCGTCGCCGACCACCCGGACACCGACCTCGGCGACCTCTGCCGCACGGTCAGCACCGGCCGGTCGCACTTTTCTTTGCGGGTGGCCGGAATCGCCCGCGACCACGCCGAGCTGACCGCGTTCCTCGACCGGCAGCTCGCCGCGCTGGAAGACGGCAAGATCGGCGCGGGTGAGTCGCGCAAGATCGCGTTCCTGTTCACCGGCCAGGGTTCGCAGTACGCGGGCATGGGCGTGTCGCTCTACCGCGACCACCCGGTCTTCGCCGCGCGGCTCGACGAGTGCGACCGGCTCTTCGCCCCGCTGCTCGGCTGCTCGGTGCGCGACCTGGTGCTCGGGACTGCCTTGGACGGCAAGGAGAAGATCGACCAGACGCGCTACACCCAGGCCGCGCTGTTCGCCCTGGAGTACGCGCTCGCGCAGCTCTGGATGTCCTGGGGTGCCCGGCCGACCGCCCTCATCGGACACAGCATCGGCGAGGTTGTCGCCGCCGCTGTCGCGGGTCTGTTCACCTTGCCGGACGCGGTGCAGCTCGTCGCCGCGCGCGGCAGGCTGATGCAGTCGGTGACCGCGCCCGGCGGCATGGCCGCGGTGAGCGCGCCCGCCGAGGACGTGCTGCCGGTCATCGAGGGGTACGCCGATCTGGCGATGGCCGCCTACAACGCGCCGACGCAGTGTGTGGTGTCCGGTGGCCGCGATTCGCTCGCCGAGGTCACCGCGACGCTGACCGAGCGGGGCCTCAAGGTCAAGCAGTTGGCCGTCTCGCACGCCTTCCACTCGCCCCTGATGACCGAGGTGTTCGACGAGTTCCGCGCGGCGCTCAAGGGCATTGCCTTCCACGAGCCGCGGCTCACCCTGATCTCCAACCTGACCGGCAAGGTCGCCAGGGTCGCGCAGATATCCGACCCGGAGTACTGGATCCGGCACATCGGCGCGGCGGTGAACTTCGCCGCGGGCATGAAGGCGTTGGAGCGCCGTGGAAAGCACGTGTTCATCGAGGTCGGCCCGTCCGGCGCGCTCACGTCGCTGGCCAAGAAGTGTGTCGACGCCACCGAGCACCGCTGGCTGACCAGCGTGAACCCGAAGGACCCGGAGGGCGAGACCGTCCGCAAGTCGGTGGCGCAGCTCTACACCTCGGGTGCCACGGTGGCCTGGGCGCGGTTCCACGGCGACCGCGCGGGCACCCGGCTGACGCTGCCGACGTACGCCTTCGACCGCAAGCGCTACTGGCTGCCGGAGGGCAAGGGCGCGTGGGCCGGTCGAGTCCAGAGTGGACACCCGTTGCTCGGTGCCGAGGTTCGGACCGAGGACGGCACGCGCGAGTTCCGCGCCCAGCTCACGGGGGAGCCCGCGCTGCTGGACCTGTTGTTCGCGGTGCAGGACACCGTGTTCGGCGAGTTGGGCAGGCCGATCACCGGCATCCGGTTCACCGAACTGCCCTCGGTCGCCGACGGCGAGCCACTCGATCTGCGCACCGTGGTCACGGTGCGGGCGGACGGCGGCGCGGATGTCCGCGTGCTCGCGGGCCCGGAGGACCGCGTCGTGGTCACGGCGTCCATCGGCGCCGAGCCGGGTGCGTCGATCGTCGGCGACGAGTCCGGCACGGTCGTGTCGCTCTCCGGCGTCGAAATCGGGGCAGGCGACCATTTGCCGCCGCTCGACGACCTCTGGCGGGCGATCGCCCCGGAGCCCGGCGAGTTCCGGCCGATGCGGGTGCGTGCGGTCCGGGTGATGAAGAAGCCGCGCGCGGAGCAGGTGCGCGCGGTGGTGCGGGTGTCCGAGCCCGAGTTGGTGGACGAGGACCTGGTCGCCGATGTCGTGCTGTACGAGGGCGATCGGGCCATTGCCGAGCTGAGCGGCGTCGGCCTGCGCCGCGTCGATCAGGGCACGCCCGGCCACTTCCTGCACCGCATGCACTGGGTGCCGATGCCCGCCACCGACCCGACCAGCGCGCCCGCGCCGCGGCACGTACTGGTGCTCGGCCGCGACGCGGACCCGGCGCTGGCCGCGTCGGCCGAGGTCGCGGGTGTCCGGCTCACCTTCGGCGCGAGCCACGAGCACATCGCCGAGGTGCTGCGCGAGGGCGAGCCCACCGACGTCGCCTGGTTCTGGCGGGCGTTGGACGGCTCCGGCGTCGAGGGGCTGCGTGCGGAGAACGAGCACAACTACACCGAGCTGCTGGCGGCACTGAACACGTTGTCGGAGAACGGTTTCGGGCGCGGTCAGCGGCTGTGGCTGGTGACCGAGCGAGCCCAGGTGCTGCCTGGCGACGACGCGGCCCCCGCCGCCCGGCTGGCCGCGTCCACCCTGTGGGGCTTCGGCCAGGTGCTGCTCAACGAGTTCCCGACCTACCGCCCGACGCTGGTCGACCTCGCGGGCCCGCACGGTGTCGACGGACTGCTGGAAGAGCTGCGGTCCAAGGACATCGGCGACTTCCAGGTGGCCTACCGTGACGGCACCCGCTACGCCCGACGTCTGCGGCCCTACGAGCCGGAGTCCGATGTGGAGGGTACACGGGCGGTCGAGGTGCGCGACGACCGGACGTACCTGATCACCGGTGGCCTCGGCGCGCTCGGCCTGGTGACCGCGTCGAAGCTGGTCGACCTCGGGGCGCGGCACATCGCGCTGGTCGGCAGGCGCGGCAAGCCTGCCGACGACGCGACCGAGGTGTGGGAGAACCTGCACGGCCGGGCGAAAGTCACCGTCTACCAAGGTGATCTGGGCGACGCGGCCGACATCGCGCGCATCTTCGGCGAGCTGGCCAAGGGCGACCACCCGGTCGGCGGCGTGGTGCACGCGGCCGGTGGTCTGGCTGACGCGCCGATCCCGTCGCAGACCTGGGCCAGCATCGACGGGTTGTTCGGCCCGAAGGTCTACGGCACCTGGCTGCTGCACGAGGCCACGAAAGACCTGCCGGAACTGGACTTCTTCGTCGCCTTCTCCTCGGCTGCCTCGGTCGTCGGCGGTGTCTCGCAGTCGAACTACGCCGCCGCCAACGCCTATCTCGACCAGCTTTGCCACTGGCGGGCCGCGCAGGGCCTGCCCGCGCTGGCCGTCAACTGGGGCCCGTGGTCCGAGGTCGGCATGTCGGCCCGGCTGAGCGACCTGCACGTCAAGGCCCTCGAACACGAGGGGGTCAAGTTCTTCACCCCCGCGAAAGCCTTGCGGGCACTGGCGATCCTGCTGCGCCGCACCGCGCCGCAGGTGGCGGGCGGCGAGGTCGACTGGGAGCGCTTCATGGCTGCCAAGCCGGTGGCGAGCGCGCTCTACAGTGAACTCGCGACGTTCACCGAGGGCGCGGACAGCGGCCTCGACTTAGACGAACTGCGTGGGCTGCCGCGCGAGGAGCGGGTGGCCACCATCCGCGACTTCATCCGCACCACGGTCGCCCGCATCCTGCAGATCGAGGACATCGGCGATGTCGAGCCGACCGCCGAGTTCGTCCGGCTGGGCATGGATTCGCTGGCCTCGGTCGACCTCAAGAACACGCTGGAGAGCGCGGTCCGCATGCCGCTCCCGTCTGGAGTCACCTTCGATTACCCGACGCCGACCTCGCTGGCCGAGTTCGTCGACCGGAACCTGTCCGGCACCCCCGCCGCTGTCGCAGCGTGATACTGGAGAAGAGGCCATGAACCAGAACTGGACGTTGACCGCGACCTCGGCGCGGCACGCCGCCGAGCGCGGCGGGCACCCGGCGGTGTTGTGCGAGGACCGCGTGGTCACCTACGCCGAACTGCACCGCGAATCCAACCGCACCGCCCACCGGCTGCTCGCCGCGGGCCTGGTCACCGGGGACCGGATCGCTTACCTTGGCCTGGAATCCGAGCACTACTACGAACTCGCGCTCGGCTGCGCCAAGTCCGGGGTCGTGCTCGTGCCGGTCAACTGGCGGCTCACCGCCGACGAGGTCGACCATATCCTGCGCGACTCCGGTGCCACGATGTTGTTTGTCGAGCGGGAATTCGCCGGGTTGGCCGAGAAGATCCGGCCCGAACTGCCGAACCTGCGCGAGGTTGTCGAGTTGGACACCACCGAGCGCGCGGCCGGATTCCAGGCGTGGAAGGGCACCAGCCCCGACACCGACCTGACCTCGCCGACCGGCCCGGACGACGCCATCCTGCAGATCTACACCAGCGGCACCACCGGGTTCCCCAAGGGCGTCGTGCTGGCCAACCGGGCGTTCTTCACCCTGCCCGAGGCGATGGCCGAGGTCGGCGTCGCGTGGCTGGACTGGCTGCCGACCGACAAGAGCCTGATCTCCCTGCCCGGCTTCGGGATCGCGGGCATGGGCTGGTTCATGCACGGGTTCAACGCGGGCGCCACCAACGTGGTCATGCGGATGTTCGTCTCCGAGGAAGCCGTCCGTCTCATTGAGACGGTCGGGGTGACGATCACCTTCGCCGCGCCCGCGATGCTGCAGATGCTCATCGAGGAGCGCAAGGTCACCCCGGCGACGTTCACCTCGCTGCGCAAGGTCGCCTACGGTGCCGCGCCGATCTCGTCGGCACTGCTGGAGCGGCTGATCGAGGTGATGGGCTGCGAGTTCGCCCAGATCTACGCCGCCACCGAGACCGGCACCTGCGCGGTGTCGCTGCCGCCGGAGGACCACGTGCCCGGCAGCCCGCTGCTCAAGGCCGCGGGCAAGGCGTGCCCCGGCCACCAGCTGAAGATCATCGATGGCCAGGGAAACCCTTTGCCCCCTGGCGAAATCGGCCAGGTGTGCATCAAGACCCCGGCGCACATGCTGGGCTACTGGAACCTGCCGGAGGCCACCGCGAAGACACTCGTCGGCGACTGGCTGCACATGGGCGACGCGGGCTACCTCGACGAGGACGGCTACCTGTTCCTCTGCGACCGGATCAACGACACGATCATCCAAGGTGGACAGAACATCTACCCGGCGGAGATCGAGAAGGCGCTGGCCGCGCACCCGGATGTGAGCGACACCGCGATCATCGGGCTGCCGCACGCGCTGTGGGGCGAGGCGGTGCACGCCTGCGTCGTGCTCCGCGAGGGCCGCACCGTCACCGCGCGCGAGCTGATGGTGTTCCTCTCCGGCCGCATCGCCGACTACAAGATCCCGACCGAGTGGGAATTCCTGGACACGGTGCCCCGCAACCCCTCCGGGAAGATCCTGCGCCGCGTGCTGCGCGAGGAGCGCATGCCGACCTCCGAAAGGGCTGTGTCATGAGTGACCCCGGGGTGCGCATCGGCGCACTGCTCCCCACCCGCGAGATGGCCATTCTCAACGACTTCTCCGTCAAGCCGCTGCTGGACTTCGCGCGTCGGGCGGAGAACCTGGGCTACGACTCGCTGTGGACCGGCGACTCGCTGGTCGCCCGCACCCGGCTCGACCCGTTCGTGGTGCTGGCCGCGGCGGCCGCGGTGACCGAGCGGATCCAGCTCGGCACCGGCGCGCTCACCGCGGCGCTGCGGCATCCGTTGCTGGGCGCGAACATGGTGACCAGCCTCGACCACGCCTCCGGCGGAAACCGGCTCGTGCTCGGCCTGGGCGCGGGATTCCCGATGCCCGAGAGCGAGGACGAGTTCAACTCCCTCGGCGTCCCGTTCGACGGCCGGGTCGGCAGGCTCGATGAGAACGTCCGCTTCTGGCGGACCGCGTGGGCCAGCCGCGGCGAGGGCGCGCCGACCGGCCACCACGGAAAGCTGTGGCAGCAGGAGGGTCTGGAGCGGCTCGCCGCGCCCGCCACCCCCGGCGGCCCGCCGCTGTGGCTCGCGGGCAGCGACACCCCGCGCGTGCTCGCCCGCGCCGCCCGGCTCTACGACGGCTGGCTTCCTTTCCTGCCAACCGAAGCCGCGTACGCGCAGGCGTGGGCGAGCATCCAGGAGCAGGTCGCCGCGAACGGCCGCCCCGAGGGCGCCGTCACCCCGGGCCTCTACGCCACGATCAACATCAACCCGGACCCGGCGAAGGCCAAGCAGCAGCTTGAGGACTACCTGCAGGGCTACTACGGCCGCTCGCTGGAGGTCATGTCCACGTTCCAGGCGTACGGCTGGGGCAGCGCTGACGACTGCGCCGAATGGCTCGCGGGCTACATCCGGGCAGGCGCAAGGCACATCGTGGTGCGCGTCGGCTCGCTCGACCCGGGCGACCAGCTCGAACAACTCGCCGAGGCCGTGCTCCCCGCGGTCCGGGCACTGGTCTGAGGAGAGGCGATATGAGCGAGGGAAGCTGGTTCGAGAACGCCGCCGGGCGCCACGACGCGCCGCTGCGGGTGTTCCTGCTGCCGCACGCGGGCAGCGGCGGCACGATCTACCGCAACTGGGGCGGGCTGCTGCCGCCGGACTTCGCCCAGCAGATCGTGTGCATCCCCGGCCGGGAGCGGCGGTTCGCCGAGACCGCGTTCATGGACATCGAGCCGCTGGTGGAAGCCTTGTACGAGGCCATTCTGGACGAGCTGGACGACCGGCCGTACGCGTTCTTCGGACACTGCCTCGGCGCGCAGCTCGCCTACCGCGTCGGCGTCGCGATGCGCCGCGACGGCGAGCGCGGCCCGATCCTGATCGGCGCGTCGGGCTGGTCGCCGGAGGGTTTCCAGCAGTCCACCTACGAGCAGGCCATGATGCCCGAGCCCGACCTCATCGAGTGGATGAAGACGCTCGGCTCGTTCCCGGCGGAGGTCTACGGCGACCCGCAGGTGATGGCGATGATCATCCCGGCGCTGCGGGCCGATCTCGCGGTGGTCTCGACCTATGTGGACGATGGCGCCGAGGTGGACGTGCCGCTGGTGTCCTACAGCGGCAAGTCCGACCCGCTGATGGCTCCCCGCGCGATGGACTCGTGGCAGACCCGCACCACCGAGTACCTGGGCAACAGCGAGTTCACCGGCGACCACTTCTACATCGACAACCCCGACCACGCTGTCGCGGTGACCGCGGACCTCACGCGTCACCTCCAGCGGCGCCTGGCCCTGGTGTGACGCCATGACGGTCACCCAGCAGGGTTCGGCGGAAGAGTTGCTGCTCGCCCAGTTGCCGTTCGCGCGGCTGCTGGGGGTGCGGCTGGTCAAGGCGGTGCGCGACGAGGTTCGCGCGGAGCTGGACTGGTCGCCCGAGCGGTGCACCGTGTTCTCCGTGCTGCACGGGGGAGCGCTCATGGGCATCGCCGACACGGTCGGCGGCGTGCTGGCCTACCTCAATCTGCCCGCGGGCGCCCAAACGTCCACAGTGGAGTCGAAGACGAACTTCCTGCGGGCGGTCCGCGCGGGCGCCGTCACCGCGGTGGCCAGGCCGATGCACGTCGGCGCGCAGTTCATCGTGGTGCAGACCGATCTACTCGACGACACGGGCGCCCTGGTTGCCCAGACGACCCAGACCCAGGCCGTGTTGCTGACACGGCGCTGACGCCGAGACTTCTTTACCCGACAGGTAATCGATTTCGTTCGCCGCATCCGGCACTCTTGAGATACGCCGCTACTGAAGGAGTTCCAGTGACCACGACCGCCCACGGCGCTTCGCGCCTGACCGAGAGCAGCGCCACAGGCACGCCGGCCGTGACCCTGCTCCGCCGCTTCCTCGCCCTCGACGCCGTTGTCACCACCGGCAACGGCCTGATCTACCTCGCCTTCTCCGCCTGGGTCGCCGACCTGCTCGGCGTCTCGGCGGTCGTCCTCGTCGGCATCGGCGCCTTCCTGACCGTGTTCGGCCTCGCGGTCGGCGCGCTGGCGCTGAGCAAGAACCCGTCCCGCGCGGGCACGATGGTCATCATCGACGCCAACCTGCTGTGGGCGGTCGCCAGTGTCGTCGTCGCGGTGTTCGGCCTGATGGACGCCAACACCATTGGTACGGTGTGGACGATCATGCAGGCGGGCACCGTCGGCGGCTTCGCCGCCCTGCAGCTCTACGCGCTCAAGAAGGTCAAGGGCGCCAAGTAGTCCGTTCCGCCACGGCGAAGGCCGCCACCGGAGTCCCGGTGGCGGCTTTCGGCGTCCCTACAGCGCCTGGATTCGTTGCGCCGTAAGCTGATCGGCGGGCAGGAAGGTCTCGATCGCCAGCTCGGACACGGTCACGTCCAGCGGTGTGTTGAACGTCGCCGCCGTCGTGCGGAATGACCGCGTGCCGCGGCCATCTCGGGGCTGTTCAATGGAAGTTCGGAGTACGCCGGTGCCGTACTACCCCACGCGACGAGTCGAACCGGTTGTGTTGACCAGCGCGGAAGTGGCCGAAACGACGAATGCCCCTCCAGCGTTCTGGAGGGGCATTCGTCGTGCGGTGGCTACGATTTGACGTACTGCTCCACCTCGACGCCGGTTGTGCGGGCGCCCAGGCCGAGCAGGACGACCACCATGACGCCGATGCAGACAGTGATCACGGTGAACAGCATCCCCGCGCCGTACGTGGTCAGCACCGGCAGCAGCACGAACGGGATGGCGGCGGCGCTGAGCCGGGAGAACGAGTAGGCCATGCCCGCGGCGGTGGTGCGGATCTGGGTCGGGTACTGCTCGCCCAGGAACACGTGCGAGGCGTTGGCGAAGATGTTGCTCACCAGCGTGTAGCCGATGCCGCAGGCCACCATGGCGGGCACGGAACCGGACAGGCCGAAGCCGAGCCCGAACGCGGCCATCGCCGCCGCCGAGCCCGCCAGCAGGGTCTTGCGCTCGAACCGGTCCATCAGCGGCACCGACAGCAGGGAGCCGATCGGGTAGCCGATGAACGAGATGGCGACGTAGCCCAGGCTCGCGACGATGCCGAAACCCTTGGCGGCCATCACTTGTGGCGCCAGTGTGCCGAAGCCGTAGTACGCGGTGACCGACAGGATGCTGAACGTCCACAGCACCAACGTGCGCTTGCGGTACTCGCGGCTGAGCAGGGCGCCGATGCCGGGACGCTTGCCCTGGCGCGAACCGACGGCGGGGGCGGCGGCCGGGCTGGTGATGCCCGCCTCGGACTCCATGCGCCGCACCAGTTCGTCGGCCTCGCCGTCGCGGCCCTGCACCGAGAGCCAGCGCGGCGACTCGATCAGCTTGCGCCGCAGCACCCACACCACGGCGGAACCCAGTGCCCCCAACACGAACAGCACGCGCCAGCCGTCGACGCCCATGATGGTCTGCGGGGCCAGCCACAGCGCGGCGAACCCGACCGCTGGCACGCCGCAGAAGCCGACCGTGTAGGCCCACGCGATGTAGCGGCCGCGCTTGCGGGCGGGGAGCATCTCGGCCAAGTAGCTGTCCGACAACGCGTTCTCGGCGCCGATGCCGATGCCCGCGAGGAACCGGGTGGCGATCAGCCAGATCGCGTTCGGCGAGAACGCGCCCAGCAGGGTGAACAGCGAGTAGATCCCCAGGTTCACCATGAACGCGCCGCGCCTGCCGTAGCGGTCGGCGAACCGGCCGAGCACGATCGAGCCGAAGAACTGGCCGACGAACGCGGAGGCGAGCACCAGCTTGAGTTCGGTGCCGCCGAAGGCGAAGTCGGCCTGCAGGATCTTCGCGATCGTGCCGGAAAGGTTGCTGTCGAAGAAATCGAAGAACAGGCCGATGCCGATCACCAGGGTCAGGTGTCGGTGGGTGCTGCCGATCGGCAGCCGCTCCATCCGGTCGCCGATGGTCGACGCCCGTTCTTCCTTGCGGGGTAAGGCAATGGTCTCTGACATCAGTCAACTCCGTCGCTAGCGCCCGACGGGCCCAGGCAACGGGGTGGCGTGCCTTTCGCCACGGGCATGGCTCTGATGTCCATCGTGGCCGGTCTGGCTGACCGGCCACTGACCCGGAAGTGACCGGGCCGGTTCAGTCGCGAATGTGGTCGTAGCGCACGAAAAGCCGCTCCGGGCCGCGCAGGTTCACGTGCGGGCGGTAGGTCAGCAGGGCCTCGTCCAGCTCCGGCGCCTCGACCCGGCGGGCGAACTCCGACAGCGCGATCGACGCCTCCAGCTTGGCCAGGCTGGCACCGATGCAGAAGTGCGGCCCGGCGGCGAAGGCGAGGTGGTGGTTGGCGGTGCGGCGCAGGTCGAAGCGGTCCGGGTCGGCGAACACGGCCGGGTCGCGGTTCGCCGCGGCCAGCAGCAGCATGATGACGCCGTTGATCGGCACCGGTACGCCGTCGATCTCCATCTCGCGCCGCGCGACCCGGGTGACCATCTGCGCGGGGGTGTCGTAGCGCAGCACCTCGTCGACCGCGGCCGAGGCCAGGGCCGGGTTCTCGGCCAGCACGCGCAACTGCTCGGGGTGGCGCAGCAGCGCGAGGACGCCGTTGGCGATGAGGTTCGCGGTGGACTCGTAGCCGCCGACGAGCAGCAGCGCGCAGGTCGCGAGCAGTTCGGCCTCGGAGAGCACCTCGCCGTCCTGCTCGATCTGGACCAGCCCGGACAGCAGGTCCTGGCCGGGCCGGGCGCGGCGGAACGCGACCAGGTCGGCGAAGTAGAGCCGGAAGCCCTCCTTGGCCAGCTCGATGTCGGCGACCACGATCGGGTCGCCGATGTCGGTGGCCGGGTCCAGGCCGCGGACCAGCCGGTGCGACCAGTCCTGCAGGATGTCGTGGTCGCCCGTCGGTACGCCGAGCAGCTCGTTGATGATCGTCACCGGCAGCACGTTGGCCAACTGCGAGACGACCTCCATCGCGCTCGCCTCACCGGCCTTGGTGAGCTGGTCGCCGACGATCCCGCGGATGCGCGGCTCCAGCCCGGCGACGACCCGCGGCGTGAAAGCCTTGGCCACCAACCCACGCAGCCGCGTGTGGTCGGGCGCGTCCATCGACAGGAACGAGTCGGCGGGGACCTTGTCGGGGGAGTCGCCGAAGGTGGCGCCCAGCAGCGAGCGCTGCCGGTCGCTGCTCACCGTCGGGTCGCGCAGCACCGCGGAGCAGTTGCGGTAGTCGCCGACGACGACCAGCGCACCGCCGAGTTCGGCCCGCGGCGCACTGCGCAGCGCGGCCAGCACCGGGTAGGGATCATGCCGGTTGGACTGGTCGAACAGCGTCGCCAGCGAGGGTTCTGCGGTTACAGTCATAGCCATCACTCTGCTTCGGTAGCTGTTGCGGGTCAAGGTATCCCGGCCTTATCACCCGGGTGCTGTAGCAGTCCACGCTACGATATCAGTGTCCTGTGACTTATCAAGGACCGATATCACCCAGAGCAACGACACCCGAGTGGTCCTGGGAGTCGACGGACCCGCCGATTCGACCGACCGCGGACATGCCGAAGCCGGGCTCGGTCGAGGTGGACCCAGCCCGGCGCACGGCGGTGTGCCGCGGATGTCGGGACACCGTCGCAGGTGCCCCTGACCGCGTACTGACGCGAGAGCGCGTCACCACCCGGGCGGCGTCAGCATCTCCAGCACGGTGGCCACGAAGTTGAAGCCAACGCCGACGCCGAACACCAGCACGCGGTCGCCCGCGGCCAGCGCGCCCGTTTCCAGCAGGTGGTTGAGACCCGCGAACTGGTCGCCCGCGCCGAGGTGGCCGACCGTGCGGCCGAACTCCCAGAGCGACTGCTCCTCGGTGAACCCGAGCGCGTGGAAGTTCTCGTCCTGCCCGCCGCCGCGGTGGATGAACGGCAGCACCGCGCGGCGGATGTCGGACAGGTCCACGCCCGCGTCGCCGAGCACCTGGTCGCGGGTCTTGAGCATGGCCGCCTCGATGCGCTCCCAGCCGCCCGCGGCCGCGGGGGTGGTCATGTGCTGGGCGAGCCTGCGCAGCACCGGCACCGGCGCCTCGGTGCCGGGGGCGAACCGGAACGGCTCCGCGCCGCGGCCGAAGCCCTCCAGTGAGTTGTCGGCGAACGCGGCCGTGGCGAGCACCTTGGCGAAGCCGCCGCGGGTGGACAGCGCGAGCGCGGTGCCCGCGTCGCCGAACAGGGTGTACATCTGCGAGTTCCACCGGTCGAACGCGGGCGCGGCGAAGTTGTCGCCGGTGGTGATCAGCGCGGTCGAACCGAAGCCTGCCTGCAAGTAGGCGGTGGCCAGGTGGAAGGCCGCCATCGCGCCGCACGAGCGCTGCTGCAGGTCCATCGACAGCGCCTGCGCGCCGACGGTCTCGTTGGCCACGTAGCTCGCGGTGCCCCACATGTCCAGGCCCTGGAACCACAGGCTGCTGTGCAGCATCAGCTCGTACTCGCTCGCGGCGATCCCCGAGCGCGCGATGGCCGCCCTGCCCGCCTCGATGGCCATCTGCGGGCCCGCGACCCCGTCGGCGACGGTGATCGCGTCGTAGCCCAGTCCGGTGTGCATCTCGTCCACCAGGCCCGCCGCCTCCGCCTCGGTCACGGTGACCCGCTTCGGCAGCGCGGCGGCTGTACCCGCGACGAAGATCTCTTTTGTGCAGCGCACGGCTGACACCCCTCACATTGTGGTAGGGAATTGGGAATTGTCCGCTCGCGCACAATGTCAGCGGTGCCGCTGATATCTCGTTGACGGCCGCCTGACTGTGAATTTCGACCCTTTTATCGAAGCAATCAGCGCGCCGCTCACCTTGGGGTCGGGTAATCAGTCGAGTACACAGAGTATTACAGTTTTGCGGCCGCCGGCTAGCTGGTGAGGGCCATAATCAGCGCTGTCAGGGGCTCGTCAGGCGCACGTCAGAGCGGAAAGTTTAACTCTGCGCACCATGTTTCTTTCCGACCGAGAGGCGGCCCAGTGGCCAATCAGTCTGCGCCCGTTCGGGCCGCCGATTCCGGTGTCGGAAAACCGACCGCCGGGGCCCGCTGGGGAATTCTCGCCGTGCTCCTGTCGTGCGATTTCATGGTCACCCTGGACTTCTTCATCGTCAACGTTGCGCTGCCGTCGGTGCAGCGCGACCTCGGCGCCGGACCCGCGTCCGTGCAGTTCGTCGTGGCGGGCTACGGCCTGGCCTACGCGGCCGGGCTGATCACCTGGGGCAGGCTCGGCGACATCCACGGCCGCAGGCGGCTGTTCGTCCTCGGCCTGGCGCTGTTCACCGCCGCGTCTGTCGCCTGTGGACTCGCGCCGAGCGCCGAGCTGCTGGTCGTCGCGCGGGTCGCCCAGGGGCTCACCGCCGGTCTGATGGCACCCCAGGTGCTCGCCATCCTCGGCACCACCTACACCGGCGCCGACCGCGTCCGCGCGTTCACCGTCGCCGGGCTGAGCAAGGGGCTGGCCGGGGTCTTCGGCCAGCTCATCGGCGGCGCGCTGATCCAGTCCGACGTCGGCGGCCTCGGCTGGCGGCTGTGCTTCCTGATCAACCTGCCGATCGGCCTGGCCGCGCTGGTGTTCGCCCGCCGCGTGATTCCCGAGTCGCGCGCGGGCGGCTCCACTCGGCTCGACGTGCGCGGCGCCGTGCTGGTCACCCTCGGCCTGGTCGCGCTGATCCTGCCGCTGATCGAAGGCAGGGAAGCCGGGTGGCCCGCGTGGTCCTGGCTCTGTCTGACCGCCTCCGCCGTGCTGCTCGCCGCGTTCGTCGCCCACCAGCGCGCGCTGACCGCCCGCGCCGCCGCGCCGCTGGTGAACACCGACCTGTTCCGCGACCGCACCTTCACCGTCGGCGTGGCGGCCACCACCCTCTACTACGCCAGCATGGGCGCCTTCCTGCTCGTCCTCGCGCTGTATCTGCAGGACGGGCTCGGCCTGAGCGCCCTGGGGTCGGGCCTGGTCTACACCGCCCTGGGCGCGGGGTTCTTCCTGGTCACCCTGTGCGGCCCGGCGATCGTGCGCAGGCTCGGCCCGCGCGTGATCGGCGTCGGCGCGCTCGTGCTGGCCGCGGGCTGGGTCGGCCTCGGCGCGACGGCCGCCGCGACCGACGCCGCCGCGTGGCACCTGCCCGCGCTGCTGGTCTGCGGGATCGGCATGGGTCTGGTGCTGACCCAGCTCACCGCGGTCACCATCGCCGCCGTGCCCGTCGCGCACGCGGGGTCGGCCTCCGGCGTGCTCAACACCGCGCTGCAGATCGGCAGCGCGCTCGGTGTCGCCGTCGTCGGCATCGTCTACTACGGCGTCCTGGGCGCCGACCCCGATGCCTACTCGCGCGCACTCGCGTCGAGCCTGATCGGCCTGGTCGCCCTCGGCATCGCCATCGCCGCGCTGGTCCGGCTCATCCCGTCCGCCCAGCCAGTCCCCGCAACCCGAACCGAACAGTGAGGTCCGCAGATGTCCCAGGAGATGTCGAAAGCCTATGACGAGGCGCGGCAGCCGCACCTGCGCGCGGTGCTCGCGCAGATCGGCACCGAGGCCGAGAAGCTCACCTGGCCGATGGAGAAGCTGCACGAGCTGCGCGACGAGCGGCTGCGCGAGACGGTGCGCCACGCCAAGGCGAACTCGCCGTGGCACGCCGAGCGGCTCAAGGACGTCGACCCGGAAGGTCTTACCGGCGACGACATCCGGCACCTGCCGACGATGAACAAGGCCGACGTGATGGCCAACTGGGACGACATCGTCACCGACAAGCGGCTCACCCTCAAGATCGCCCAGGAGCACCTGAACTGGGTCACCGACAACGGCCCCGCGTACCTGTTCGACGAGTACCACATCGTCACCACCGGCGGCTCGTCCGGCCTGACTGGGCTGTTCCCGTGGGACTACGACGGCTGGCTGCAGGCGGGCCTCGGCTCGTGGCGGCTGATGCCGTGGGTGGTCAAGAACCTCGCGCTGTCCCCGCCGCGCGGGGCGTTCGTCGGCGCGGCGCACGCCTCGCACATGTCCGACGCGATCCGGGCGACCTTCGACATGGGCGACACGAGCTGCAAGGTGCCGGTGACGCTGCCGCTCAACGAGATCGTCGACGCGCTCAACGAGTTCAAGCCCAACCAGATCCTGGCCTACCCGTCGATCCTGTGGCGGCTCGCGCTGGAGCAGGAGGAGGGCAGGCTCAACATCGCGCCCGAGGTGATGCTCGGCGGCGCCGAGCCGCTGTTCCCGCACCAGCGCAAGACCATCGAGGCGGCGTTCGGCGCGCCCGTGATCGACTTCTACGGCACGTCGGAGACCTGGATGCTCGCCTGTTCCTACCCGGGCGAGGAGGCGATGCACCTCGCCGAGGACCTGATCGTCTTCGAGCCGATCGACGCCGACGGCGAGGCGGTCAAGCCGGGTGAGCGGTCGGCGAAGATGCTCATCACCAACGTGATCAACAAGGTGTTCCCGCTGATCCGCTACGAGATCGCCGACGAGGTGCTGTTCCTCGACGACATCAACCCCGGCCCGTGGACCGGCCGCCGGATCGCGCCGGTCGCGGGCAGGCACGACGACGTCTTCGAGTACGCGGACGGGGTCTACGTGCACCCGTACGTGTTCTGGACGCCGCTGTGGGACTCGCGGATCGCGCAGTACCAGGTGCGCCAGACCGCGACCGGCGCCGACATCGTCGTCGAGCTGCGGGAGCAGTGCGACCTGCGGCCGACCCGCGAGGCGCTGGTCGCCGCCATGCGCGAGGCAGGCCTGCCCGCCCCGGTGGTGACGATCGCGGCGGTCGAGCGGATCGAGCGCAACCCGATCTCCGGCAAGATCAAGTCGTTCGTGGCGCTACCGAAGTTGTAGCGCACGTCGGGGCCGGTGACGCCGATATGGACACTCCACATCGGCGTCGCCGGTCTACTGGTTGCCGTTCTCGGCGAAGGCGTCGGTGATGCGCTGCAGGTAGTCGCAGAGCTGCTTGCGCTCGTTGGGGCGCAGCGTGCTGGTGAGCAGCTCGTTCGCCGACTTGGTCAGCGCTTCGGCCTTGCGCAGCAGGGTCCAGCCCTCGTCGCTCAGCCGGGCAAGCAGTACGCGCTCGTGCACCTGCGACGGCGCGCGCTCGATCAGGTTGCGGGAGCTCAGCTTCGCCAGGATGGCGGCCATGCTCTGCGGCGTCACCAGGCAGACCCTGGCCAGGTGCGCGCCGGACATCCCCGGCGAGTCGGCGAGGATGAGCATCGTGGAGTACTGCCGCACGCTCAGATCGATCTCGCGCAGCAGCGCGGCCGTCTCGGTGGACAGCGCGTGGTCCGCGCCGCGGATGGTGGCGCCGAGCAGCTCGATGCCGGGATCCGCTTGCTGGCTGGGGAATCCGGTCTTCATGTGTCCCCCTCGTCACGCGCCGACCAAGATCGTTTGACCCGCGGACCGGCAGGCGGGTCGCCGGTCCCGAGCGTAGCAGAGGTCTCGCTGTTATCAGCCCTCGTACACTCTGAGGGTAGCACCGATATGCCAGAACCGGAATGTCCTGCCATGCGGAACCGGCCGCACCCGCTGGGGGTACGGCCGGTCTCGGCGTGGTCGGGGTGCGGCTAGCCGTTGAGGACCTTGATCGCGCGCTCCAGGAGGTCGGCAAGCAGGCGCCGCTCGTCGTCGGAGAACTCCGCGACCAGGCGGTCCTCCACGGCGTGCGCCTTGACGTCGGCGCGCTTGATCAGCGCGTTGCCCGCTCTGGTCAGCTTGGTGACGAACACCTTCTGGTGCACGCTCGACGGCGTCCGCGTCACGAGGCCCTTGGCCTCCAGGTTCGACAGGACGGTCGCCATGGTCTGTGGGGTGACCGCGCAGATTCTGGCGAGTTGAGCTCCCGAGGTGCCCGGCAGGTAGGACAGCACCACCATCCCCGCGTACTGCGGAACGGTGAGCTCGAACTCGCGCAGCACCGCGGCCTTGGCCGTCATCAGCGCCTGCTCGGCCCGCTTGATGTTGTGGCCTGGGCGACGAGCGATCTCCGCTTCCAGGGCTGCCATGCCAGAATGTGAATTCAAGTCAGCCTCCTGTTTTGAAATCGTCCTATGATATGCCCCCACGTCCTGAATTTCAATCGTGCACTGACAGGCATCCTCCGCTGACCGAGGGTAGGAGTCGACTCGGCCTCACGGCTAGCGTCCGACGGCTGTGAATCATGGTGTTCCCTGTCACGTCCGATGGGTGTAAGGTTCCTTATCCAAGTGAGGAAACTGATGCTCGTCCCTCGGTAGTGAGTCGTTGGCGGACAACGCGAAGGGCGCTGATGGCGATGCGGGCTGGGGTGACGCCGGTGGGGTCGAAGCTGCCGGTATTGGTCGTCGGCGCAGGTCCGGTGGGTCTCGCGGCCACCGCGGAGCTGCTCCGCCGCGACGTGCCGGTGCGGTGCGTGGACTGCGCGGACGGGCCGTTCCCGTTCACCAGGTCCCTGGCCGCCTGGCCGCGGATGATGGAGATCCTGCGGGGTCTGGACATCGAGCTGCGCGACCCCGAACTGGGCCATCCGCTGGCCGCGCTGTCCTACCACTCCGGCGAGCGGCGGGTGCTCACCCTGGCCATGCGCGAACACACCCGGCCGATGGTGGTCGGGCAGCCCGCCATCGAGCGGCTGCTGCTCGACGCCGTCGGCGAGCGCGGGGGCGCCGTCGAATGGGGTGTCCGCCTGCTTGGTCTCCAGCAGGACAGGACTGCCGTCCGGGCCCGATTACGCCTGCCGAACGGCGCGACCGAGTGGGCCGAGTTCTCCCACGTGCTCGGCGCGGACGGGGCGAGCAGCACGGTCCGCAAGAAGCTCGGCATTCCGTTCGAGGGCAGCACATACCCGGTCGGCTTCGTGGTCGCCGACGTGCGGGTGGCGGGCGCACTGGCGCGGGACCAGGGCTACTACCACCTGTCCGACAAGGGAATCCTCGCGTTGTTCGGCCTGCCGGACGGGCGGTTCCGGGTGTTCACCGCCGCGCCGCCCGACCTCGACGCCGACGACATCACCGTGGCAGCCGTCCAGCGGCTCGTCGACGAACGCGGTCCCGGTGGGCTCACCGTGTCGGACCCGTTCTGGCTGACCAAGTTCTCCGCGCACGCTCGGTACGCCGCCCGCATGCGCGACGCGCGCGTCTTCCTGCTGGGCGACGCCGCCCACGTCACCAGTCCCGCCGGTGGCCAGGGGCTCAACAACGGCATCGGCGACGCGCACAACCTGGCGTGGAAGCTCTCCCTGGTGTGGCACGGCCGGGCCCGGCCCGAACTGCTCGACACCTACGAGCCGGAGCGCAAGGCCGCGATGACCGCGGTGATCCGCCACGCGGACCTGCAGACCCGGGCCTGGCTGATCCGCAGCCGTGGCAAGCGGTTCGCCCGCGACGTCGCGGCCAGGGCGGTGTCGCTCACCCGCCTGGCCGACCTCGACTACGTGCCAAGGCTTGCCGGGCTGCGGGTCCGCTACGCGCCCGCGCCCGGTGCCCGGGCGTCGCGGTTCTCCGCCTACAAACCCGGTGCGTTGGCGCCGGCGTGGCCGGTTCGGATCGCCGAGACCGGGGCGGTGCTGGCGTTGCGCGAGGCGCTCGATCCGGTTCGCTACACGGTGTTGATCGACCGGCCGGGCGCGCTGCGGTCCGCGGTCGCGCGCGAGCTGCTCGACCGGATCGCGGCGGACTGGCCCACCGAGGTCGACGTCCGCACGCTGTTCGGCGGCGTCCTGCGGACTGGGGTGGCGACCGGGGCGGGCAGGTGCGCCCGCAAGGCGACGCTGGTGTTGATCCGGCCTGATCACCACGTGGTCGACCAGGTGCCCGAGACGCGCGCGGACAATCTGCTGCGCAGGCTGGAATCCGTGCTGCACAGGCGAATTCTCGATGCCGTGGGGTCCGGCTAGCCGTCGGTCCACCGCGTGCCCGCGTCGGCGAACCGGCTGCCGAGCGGCCGTTCGGACCGCGGGCGAGACCATCGGGGGGCGGCCGTTCGGCGGCGGCCGAACAGCGCATTACGTTCGTCTCAAAGGCGGCTTTTATCCGGCTGGGCGAACGCCCGACGACGGCGAACAGTCAGCCGCACGTCAGCTAGTTAACGATCTGGAAACCCTTGCGCACCAGTGGTATCTGCGAGTCTCCATCTTTCACAGTACTAGTGCTTGACTTCGAGAGCGGGCAGTAGACATGATTCTGATTGAACTCAAGGACGCGTAGATAACTTCGGGTACTGATACTGACCAGTCTCCTGAGAATCAAGGGGCGATCATGGACGCGCAGCAGCACTTCCCAACCATCCACCTGGTCGGCGACCGGTTCGAGACCTTCGCGGCGCAGGACCGGGTGGAGACCGTCAACCGGTTCGTCGGCAACGTCCGCTTAGGGGTGTACGACGAGTTAACCGGACGCGTCAGACTCCTTGCGGGCCAAGGGGTCGACGCGTCGGACTGGGACACCATCCGCACCGAGCTCGGCCGAACGGGTCTGCTCGACCGGTTCGTCCTCCCGACCCGGCTGCCCGAGGTCGTGCCCGCGGCCGACGTGCACAAGCGCCGCGAGGAGAACGTGCTGCTGGCCGATGTGGAGTGCCGCGGCCCGTCGTCGCTGGCCGCGTTGCTGCGGCTCTCCGACCTCAACGAGATGGTCGTCGACCATGTCACCGGACAGCACCTCTCCGGCATGATCCTCATCGAGGCCGGTCGGCAGACGGTTCTGGTCGCGGTCAAGGAACTCGTGCTGGCCGAGGGCACCGGGACCGACCACTCGCTGGTCCTCGGCTCGCTCACCGCGGCGTTCGACCACTACGTGTTCCCCATCGGGGCCGAACTGCGGGTCGAGTTGACCGAACTGGCCACCTCCAGGCCGGTGCGCCGGGAGTTCAGCGCCGAGGTCACCATCAGCCAGGCAGGCCGCGTGGCCGTCCGGCTGGACTTCGACTTCCAGGTGGTGCGCACCCGCGTGGTGACCCGCATCGAGGCCACCCACGCCGCCTCGGCGCTCGACGCCCAGCACACCGCGGCGCTCGCCCGCCTCGGCGCCGAACCCCGATCGGCTGCCGCGCAACGGGTCTGCACCGCGCCCACCCAGGTACGCGGCGGTTCGCGCGTCCAGGTCAGCTCGTCCTGACCGATGGGCAGGCCACGGGGAGCGGCGTTCTTCGACGTCGACGAAACCCTCATCACCCGCACCAGCGCGATCGACTTCCTGGACTACCGGATGAGTCGATCGCGTGACCCTCAGCGCTCCGCCTGGTCGTTGCTCAGGCCCGCCGCCGGTCTCCCCAGGGAGCGGGCGACCCACGAGTATTTCCGGCTCTACCAAGGCTTCGCGACCGCCGAGGTCGCCGCCCAGGGCCGCGCGTGGTTCGCCGAGGCGCTGCGCGGCGGGATGCTGTTCCACCCCCCGGTGCTGGCCGAGCTGCGCGCGCACGCGGGCCACGGGCGGTCGATCGTGCTGGTGTCCGGGTCCTTTCCCGCCTGCCTCGACCCGATCGCCGCCGAGGTCGGCGCCGACGCGGTCCTCTGCTCGGTGCCCGTCGTCGCCGACGGCGTCTACACCGGGGCCACCGAACGCTCGATGATCGGTGCCGAGAAAGCGTTGGCAGTGCGCCGTTATCTGGCCGAACACGACCTCGACCCCGGGCAGTGCCACGCCTACGGCGACCACGCCTCCGACCTCCCCCTGCTCGGCGAGGTCGGCAACCCGGTGGTCGTCGGCGACGACCCGGAGCTCGCCATGCTCGCCGACGAACGGGGCTGGCGCAGGCTTCCCGGCGCAGGCGCGCACCGAGCCGTCGTGACCCGATTCCTAGTCGCAGGAGCGCCCCCACCATGACCGAGATGCTGAACCCGACCCGTGTGGACCTGATCCGGCAGCGGATCGCCGATCTGCCGACGGGAACCTGGATCAAGTGCACAGGCTGCGGCGGCGGGATCTATCGGCCGCGGCTGCGCAAGCACTCCGCGACCTGCCCCGAGTGCGGCTACCACTTTCCGCTGTCCGCGGGTGAACGGATCGACCTGCTCGCCGACCCGGGCACGTTCACCGAGCACGACCGCGACCTGCGCGCCGTGGACCCGCTGGAATTCCGCGACAGCAAGGCCTATCCCGACCGCGTGGCCGAGGCGGTGCGCAACACCGGCCAGCAGGACGCGGCGCGCTGGGGAGTGGCCAGGATCAACGGGATGCCCGCGGTGATCACCGCGCTGGACTTCGGCTTCATGGGTGGCAGCATGGGTTCGGTCGTCGGCGAGAAGGTGAGCCGGGCCGCCGAGCACGCCCTGCGCACCCACACGCCGCTGATCGTCTGCTCCGCCTCCGGTGGCGCGCGGATGCAGGAAGGCATCTTCTCCCTGTTGCAGATGGCCAAGACCTCGGCCGCGCTGCGCAGGCTCGCCGACGCGGGCGTGCCCTACTTCTCCGTGCTCTGCGACCCGGTGTACGGCGGTGTCAGCGCCTCCTTCGCCAGCCTGGGCGACGTGGTGATCGCCGAGCGCGGTGCCCGCGCCGGGTTCGCCGGACCGACGGTGATCGAGCAGACCATCCGGCAGAAGCTGCCCACTGGTTTCCAGACCGCCGAGTTCCTGCTTGCCAACGGGCACATCGACCTGGTGGTCGCGCGGGCCGAACTGCGGCTGACGCTGGCCCGCATCCTGCGCTGGCACACCAGTTTCGCCGAGCCCGCGCCCGCCGAGACGATCCCCGCCGCCGCTACGGAGACCCGCAGTGCCTGGGACACCGTGCAGCACGCGCGCGACCCGAAGCGCCCGCACCTCGGCGAGTACATCGCCGGGGTGTTCGAGGACTTCGTGGAGCTGCGCGGCGACCGCAGCAAGGAGGACGACCCGTCGGTGGTCGGCGGCCTCGCGTTGCTGGACGGGTCCGCCGTGGTGGTCGTCGGACACCGCAAAGGCCGTGGCACCAAGGAAGGCATCGCCCGCAACTTCGGCATGCCGCACCCGTCGGGCTACCGCAAGGCCGCTCGGCTGATGCGCTACGCCGAGCGGTTCGGCATGCCGCTGGTCACTTTCATCGACACCCCCGGGGCGTATCCGGGAATCCGTGCGGAGCAGGAGAACCAGAGCGGCGCCATCGCCGACAACCTCGCGCTCCTCGCGGGCCTGGCCACCCCGATCGTGTCCATTGTGGTCGGTGAGGGCGGCAGCGGCGGCGCGCTCGCGCTGGGCGTCGGCGACCGGCTGCTGATGCTGTCGAACACCACGTACTCGGTGATCAGCCCGGAGGGCTGCGCCTCCATCCTGTTCCGCGACGCGAGCCGGGCGCCCGAGGCGGCCGCGGCGTTGCGGCTCACGGCCACCGAGCTGCACGCGAACGGTGTTGCCGACCGGATCGTCCCCGAACCGCCCGGCGGCGCGCAGTGCGACCACGCGGCCACCACCGACGCCGTCAAGAACGCCCTGCGCGAGGAGTTGTCCGAGCTCAGGCAGATCCCCGTTCGGGACCTGCTGGACCGCAGGTACCGCAAGCTGCGCGCGGCGGGCAGGTTCGCCCAGGGCAGCACCGACATCACCGAAAGGCAGTGATCATGTCCCCCCTAGACGCGACGGCGCAGCTCACCGAGGTCCCGCGCGGCAGGCTCGTCCGACAGGCCGAACCCGCGCCTGGGCCGCAGTTCGACAGCGGGCAGGTCGAGTTGGTGCTGGAGGGTGCGGGCAAGCTCGCGGCGATCCTGCAGCGCACGGGCATGCAGCGGATCGCGGTCTCCATCGGCGGGATCCAGTGGGACGTCGAGGCGCCCGCGGCCACCGCCGTGGCGATCGCGGGTGCGCCCGCCGCGGTCGTGGCGCCGGCCGCCGCGGAACCCGTTGGCCACCAGCTCACGGCGCCGCTGGTCGGCGTGTTCTACCAGGCGCCCGGTCCTGGCAAGCCGCCGTTCGTCGAGCTCGGCGCCAAAGTCGAGACGGGACAACAGGTCGCGATCGTCGAGGCGATGAAGATGCTCAACGAGGTCGTCGCCGACCGGCCCGGCGTCATCGGCGCCGTCTACGCGCAGGACGGCGAGGTGGTCGAGTACGGCCAGCCGCTGTTCCGCATCGATCCGGCGTGAGCGGGAGAGCGGCGATGGGCGAGCCAAGCAAGATCGAGAAGGTCCTGGTCTGCAACCGCGGCGAGATCGCGGTCCGCGTCATCCGGGCCTGCCGTGAACTCGGCATTGCCAGCGCGGTCGCGTATTCGGCCGCGGACAAGGACTCCCGCGCGGTGCAGTTGGCCGACGAGGCCGTGTGCATCGGGCCGGGACCGTCGCCGCGCAGCTACCTCAACGTGCCCGCGCTCGTGCACGCGGTGGGCAAGGTCGGCGCGGACGCGGTGCACCCCGGCTACGGCTTCCTGTCCGAGGACGCGCATTTCGCCCAGGTCTGCCTCGATCTCGGCATCACCTTCATCGGCCCGTCCCCCGAGGTCATCACCGCGATGGGCGACAAGACCAACGCCCGCCGCGCGATGGCCAAGGCCGGTCTGCCGCTGCCCGCGGGCAGTGAGGAACCGCTCAGCGGCGCCGCCGAGGCGGCCGAGCGGGCCGCGGCCGCCGGCTACCCGGTGATCCTCAAAGCCGCCGCGGGCGGCGGCGGCAAGGGCATGAAAGTGGTGTACAGCCCGCACGATCTCGCCGCGGCACTGGTCGAGGTGCAGCAGACGGCCCGCACCCTGTTCCTCGACGACCGGGTGTACCTGGAGAAGTACATCACCGCCGCGCGGCACGTCGAGGTGCAGATCCTCGGCGACCAGCACGGCTCCATCGTCCACTTGGGAGAACGGGACTGCTCCATCCAGCGCAGGCAGCAGAAGCTGGTCGAGGAGTCACCGTCCACTGTGCTCACTCCCGAGATGCGCGAGCGGATGTGCGCCGCCGCGGTCCGCGGTGCCGCGGCCGCGGGCTACTCCAGCGCGGGCACCGTGGAGTTCCTGGTCGACCAGGCCGGGGACTTCTACTTCATGGAGATGAACAGCCGCATCCAGGTGGAGCACCCGGTCACCGAGGTGCGCAGCGGCATCGACCTGGTGGCCTGGATGATCCGGGTCGCCGCGGGCGAACCGCTCGGCTTCGGCCAGGAGGACATCACGCTGTCCGGCCACGCCATCGAGTGCCGGATCAACTCGGAGGACGCGGCGGCGGGCTGGGCAGGCTCGTTCGGCCTACTGGAACGGTTCGTGCCGCCCGCCGGTCCGGGTGTCCGCGTGGACACCCACGGCTTCCCCGGCTACCGGATTCCGCCGTACTACGACTCCTTGCTGGCCAAGGTGATCGTGCACGCCGAGAGCAGGCACGAGGCGATGCGCCGGATGGACCGCGCGCTGGCCGAGTTCGACTGCGCGGGCGTGTCCACGACCATCGGCTTCCACCGCGAACTCATGGCGCACCCGCAGTTCCAGGCGGGCACGCACCGACTGGACTTTGTGGACAAATACCTTGCCGACAGCGGCGAACTCCAGCACACGGAGAGGAGCGCGATGGAGTAAGGGACACATGGGGTAGGCCGGGCCCGGGAGGATTCTCCCGGGCCCGGCCTCTTGCTGTGCGGCAAGCAGTGAAGGTGGCCTCCCGGGCGGGAGGCCACCTTCACTGTTCTGCGTGGTCAGTTGTACGAGTGCACCGGCGATGGCCGCGGCTGCAGCGAGGAATCGTGCGCCAGGATGGCGAGCTGGCACTTCTGCAGCACCGGGGATGGCTCCACCCCCAGCTCGTCCATCAGCCTGCTACGCATGCGTTGGTACACCGCGAGAGCGTCGCGCTGACGGCCGCACCGGTAGAGCGCCACCATGAGCTGCTGGCACAGCCGCTCGTTGAGCGACTCCGACTCCACCAGCTCGCTCAGCTCGGCCACGATCTCGTTGTGCCGCCCGATCCGCAGCTCGGCCTCGAACATCCGCTCCAGGGCCGCGGCGCGGTACTCCTTGTAGCGCACGGAAGCGGCCTGGCAGATGAACCCGCCGAGGTTTCCGCCGAAGGTCGGCCCGCGCCACAGGGTCAGCGCCTCACGCAGTTTTCCGATCATCTCCAACGGGTTGCTCGACGGGTTCGCCCGCACGTCGAGCAGCGCGTGGGTGAAGATGTCGGCGTCGAAGACGTCGTTGTTGAGGCAGAGCCGGTAACCAGACGGCATGCTCAGGAAGCGGTGCGCCTTCTGGTCCGGGTCCACCGTGCGTAACCGCCTGCGTAGTCTGCTTATGTGCGCCTGTAAGGCGTTCTCCGCGTTGCGCGGCGGGTTGTGCTCCCACAGCTCGCCGATGAGCGACTCGGTCTGTACGAGTCGGTCGTGGTTGACCAGCAGTGCGGCCAACAGCGTGCGCTGGAAGGTTCCGTTGATCTCAACCGGAAGCCCGGCCGCCTGGATCTCGATAGGACCCAGGATTCGATAGGTCAGCATGTCCGCTCCAGGTCGGTTCGGCATCTGAGGTTCAGAGCAGAATGCTTGCATGAATCAGAAGGCTGATGCAAGTACGAGTTCGATGATAGCGGGATTTCCTCGGTGCTGGCACGCCGTTCGGCGCAACGGACGGTGGGCGGTCAGGCAGGCATCAACCCAGTGTCAGGTCGGCGGTAGAGCATCGAGTCCTGGGCCCGCGGCAGCAGCCGAACCGTCTACACGATGAGGTAACGATGCTCCTACAGGGAAAGCGATTGCTTGTCACGGGTGTGGTGTCGACCAAATCGATCGCCTACGCCGCCGCCCGCCTCGCGCTCGACGAGGGCGCCGAGATCGTGCTGACCGGCTTCGGTCGCGGCCTGCGCATCACCGAGCGGCTGGGCGAGATGCTCGGCTGCGAGGTGCTGGAGATGGACGTGACCCAGCCCGAGCAGGTCGAGGCCGTGGTCGCCCGGATCGACGAGAAGTGGGGCGCGCTCGACGGCGTCCTGCACGCCGTGGCCTTCGCGCCCGCGGCCGCCCTCGACGGCGGCTTCCTCACCGCCCCCTGGGAGGACGTCGCCACCGCGATGCACGTGTCCACCTACTCCTTCGCCGCCGTGGGCCGTGAATTCGGCCCCCTGCTGGCCAAGGCGGGCGGCGGCTCGATCGTCGGCCTGGACTTCGACGCGGCCTTCGTCTGGCCCGGCTACGACTGGATGGGCGTGGCCAAGGCCGGTCTGGAGAGCTGCAGCCGCTACCTGGCGCACGCGCTGGGCCCGGCGGGCACCCGGGTCAACCTGATCGCCGCCGGTCCGCTGCGCACGGTGGCCGCGTCGGCCATCAAGAGCTTCGAGGTGTTCGAGAACGTCTGGCAGGAGCGCGCCCCGCTCGGCTGGGACGACACCGACGCCACCGCCGTCGGCCGCGCCATCTGCGCGCTGTGGTCGGACTGGCTGCCCGCCGTCACCGGCGAGGTCATCCACGTCGACGGCGGCGTGCACGCGGTGGGCGGCGCGCTGCCCAAGGCCGCGCCCGCCGCCGAGATACCCGCGCCCGCGCTGGAGATCGCGGCCGTGCGATGACCAGGACCGTGCACATCGAGGACCTGGCCGGACTGGTCGGGGAGACCCTCGGCGTCAGCCGGTGGCTCCCGGTGACCCAGTCGAAGGTGAACCAGTTCGCCGCGGCGACCGGGGACTTCCAGTGGATTCACGTCGACCCCGAGCGGGCCGCGGACGGCCCGTTCGGCGTCGCGGTCGCGCACGGGCTGCTCACACTGGCGCTGCTGCCCTCGATGATCACCGACGCGGTGACCATCGAGGGCGCCGACGTGATCGTCAACAAGGGCTTCGACAAGGTGCGGCTGGCGAATCCGGTGCCGGTCGGCAGCCGGGTGCGCGGCTCCGTGCGGCTCAACTCGACCCGGCTGCGCCCGCGCGGCTTCCACGAGGTGGAGCTCGCGGTGGCCGTCGAGGTCGACGGCAGACCGGGCACCGCGCTCAAGGCCGACATTATTTTCCTCTACCGCCAGGCATCGCTGGTCGCGGCCGGTTGACAGGAGCAGCGCATGATCACCGACGACCTCACCCGCAGCCGGAGCGCGCTGCGCAAGCTCGCCTCCGGCGTCGCCGTGCTGACCTTCCGCGCGGGCGATCGCGCGCACGCGGCCACGGTCAGCTCGGTCAGCGCCGTGTCGCGCCAACCGCTGCTGCTGGCCACCTGCCTGCGGCGCGGCTCGGTGTTCGCCGAACTCGTGCGCACCCCCGGCGCGCGGTTCGCGGTCAACATCCTCAGCGCCGAGCAGGCCGCGCTGGCGAGCTGGTTCGCCGACCCGAACCGCCCGCGCGGGCTGGCCCAGTTCGACTGTGTTGCCTGGATGCCCGACTCGTTCAGCACGGCCCCGCTCATCAAGGGCTCGCTCGCCGGCCTCGGCTGCCAGCTCCGGTCGTGTGAGCCCGCGGGCGATCACTACCTGCTCGTCGCCGAGGGCCTCACCGCGGTGCTCGGCGAGGGGGACCCGCTGCTCAGCTTCGCGGGCCAGTTGCACGACGGAACGTTGCGGAGCCTGCCGGAGCGGCAGGCCCACCCGGACTCGGTACCGGCTCGCCCGAAGTCCACGGAGGAAGGACAGGTCGCCATGTCGAAAACCCAAGCCGTGGCCATGGAGGCCGCGCGATGAGGGCCGCCGTCGTCAAGGGTGTCGGTGCGTCCCTGCCGCAGCGGGTGGTCACCAACGACGAACTCGCCGGATACCTGGACACCTCGGACGAGTGGATTCGCAGCCGGACCGGCATCGGCACCCGGCGGTGGGTCGACGCCGGAGTGTCCACAGCGGACTTGGCGACCCAGGCAGGCGCGCTTGCGCTGCGCTCGGCCGGGATCGACCGGGTCGACGCGGTCGTGGTGGCCACCACCACGCCCGACCGGCTCTGCCCCGCCACCGCGCCCGAGGTGGCCACCCGCCTCGGCATGACCGGGATCTCCGCGCACGACGTGAACGCGGTGTGCACGGGTTTCCTCTACGGCCTGGCCAGCGCGGTCGGCCTGATCGCCGCGGGCAACGCGGACACCGTGCTGATGATCGGTGCCGAGACGTTCTCCACCATCCTCGACCCGAAGGATCGCGGCACCGCGGTGATCTTCGCCGACGGCGCGGGCGCGCTCGTGCTCCGCGCGGGCGAGGCGCACGAGCCCGGTGCGATCGGCCCGCTGGTGCTGGGCAGCGACGGCAGCCTCGCCGACCTGATCCAGATCCCGGCGGGCGGGTCGCGGCAGCGCTCGTCCGGGGTCTCCGCGCCGCCGGAGGACTACTTCTTCAAGATGCGCGGCCGCGAGGTCTACCGGCACGCGGTCGAGCGGATGTCCGCCTCGGCCCTGGAAGCGTTGTCCCGCGCCGGACTGACGATGTCCGATGTGGACAAATTCGTGCCGCATCAGGCCAACCAGCGCATCTCGGTCGCCGTCGGTATGCGCCTGGGCATCTCGGCCGAGCAGACGGTGTCCAATGTGGAGCGAGTGGGCAACACGGCGGCCGCGTCCATCGGACTGCTGCTGGCCGAGGCCACCGCCGAGGGCAGCCTGCGCGCCGGGCAGCGGCTGCTGCTCACCGCGTTCGGCGGCGGTCTCACCTGGGGGGCGACCACCATGGTGTGGCCGCAGGTGACCGCGCACATCTCCTCGCCGCCCCGACCCGGCGTCGAGGCGCTGGCAAGCTGAGATGTCCAGGAGGACACCGTGCACGATCCCCGAGTGCTGCTGAACCTTGGCGCGGCGGCAGTCGCCCAACTCGCCCGCCGCGGCCATCTGCTCGACCTGCCCGCCCTCGCCGAGTTGGTCCGCCAACGCGCCCAACTGATGGACGTCACGCAGAAACTGCGCGGCGAGAGCAACCGGCTGGCCAAGGAGGGCCGCACCGGGGGCGAAGCGGTACGGGCCAGGGCCAAGGAGGTCAAGGAGCAGATCCAGGAGCTGGAGGTGCGACAGAAGGAGGTCCAGCAGGAACTGCATGATTTCCTTCTGGTGGTCCCGAATCTACCCGCCCTCGACGCACCGGAGGGCAAGTCCGATGAGGACGCGGTGGAAGTCCGCCGCGTCGGCGAACCGCGCGCGTACGACTTCGAACCGCGCCATCACGCCGACATCGGCGAGTCCACCGGCATCCTGGATCTGGCCCGTGCGGCCAAACTCTCCGGCTCGCGGTTCGCCGTGACGTCGGGCACGGGTGCGGCCCTGGAGCGCGCGTTGGCGGCGTTCTTCCTCGATCTGCACACCCGGGAACACGGGTACACCGAGTATTCGGTTCCCACACTCGTCACCCGGGAGACCATGACGGGCACGGGCCAGTTGCCGAAGTTCGAGGAAGACCTGTTTCGGACAGCGGTGGGCGGTCGTGAGCTGTTCCTCATCCCGACCGCCGAGGTACCGCTGACGAATCTGTACGCGGGCGAGACCCTGGACGCCTCGGCCCTGCCGCTGGCGATGACCGCGCGCACCCAGTGTTTCCGCGCGGAGGCGGGCTCCTACGGCCGGGACACGCGGGGCATCCTGCGCATGCACGAGTTCACCAAGGTCGAACTCGTCCGCGTGGTCACCGCCGAGTCCTCCCGCGCCGAGTTGGAGGTCATGGTCACCCACGCCGAAGAATGTCTGAAGCGCCTCGGTTTGGCCTACCGCGTCGTGGCGCTGGCGGCGGGTGATCTCGGGTTCTCGGCGGTGTACACGTACGACATCGAGGTGTGGTTGCCAGGGCAGGGCCGGTATCGGGAGATATCGTCCTGTTCGGACACCGGGACCTTCCAGGCCCGGCGGGCCGGGATCAGGGTGCGCGGTCAGGGCGGGGCGAAGGGATTCGCGGCCACGCTCAACGGTTCCGGGCTGCCGGTCGGTCGAACCCTGTTGGCCATCCTGGAACAACACCAGACCGCTGACGGCGGGGTGGACATCCCGGCGGCTCTGGTCCCCTACACCGGCTTCCACCGAATCGCACCAGACGGCTCACCCGTGCACTGACGCCCTTTGCGTGTCTCGCCCCCGGTGTCCCGAGTAGACGGACATCGGTGGCGAGGACCAGGCGGTGTGTCGCCGAGGTCAGCCCGGCAGTTCGGCGGCGACGTCGACCACGCCGCTGAACAATGCCGGATCAGGCTTGCCGGACACCACCGCACCTTCGGCGACGACGAGCAGATCGCGTTGGGCCCGTGCTCGGAACGGTGTGCCCGTGAAGCGGATCCCTTGGTCCTTGAGCGCTGCGAAGGCGAGCGGCGAGACGCTGCCGGTGCCATCGGTGTCGATCAGGGTCTTGAGTGGCCCGACGTCGTCCTTGTCCCGCATGCGCACCCAGGACACGGACACGACGAAGGTGTTGCCTTCAGGGTCGGCCAGGGTGAACAGGGTCCGATCGAGCGACCTACACGGGTTGCGCAGGAAGAAGTCGCGAACCTGACCGTACGAGTTGATCGCGCAGTCGAGCGCGTTCTCCGCTGCCTGCTTGACTTTGCGCAGGTTCAGGTTCCGCCAGGCGTCGTCAGACTTGCCCTTCCGCGCGGCCTCCTTCCCTTGTTTGACGCGGACCGAGACACTGTTGGCCGCTCCCGCCGAATCGACGGCCGCCCCGCCTGCGCCCGTGCCGCCTCCGCTGAGCGCGACCGCCCCGGCAGCGCCGATCGCGACGAGCCCGGCCGAGCCCTTGCCCCACTTTCCGTCTGGACCTCGTGGTTGATCCTTGCGGCCCACGGTTCCTCCACACCCCTTGAGATCGACAGTCGGATCTCGCCACCCGTGTGGAAAGCATTAGGGGGAGCGACGCCAAATCGCCCGATCGGGTGAACAGATCACCGCATTAGCCATGAGCCGGGCGCTGAGGAACGGCGCAGGCGGGTCTAGTCGCTGTGCATGCGGTGGTCGTAGGTTCGGCTGCTGAACTTGACTTTTTGGTGATCAAAGCGCTCGTGGGAGGCATTGCTCGAACCGGGATTCGGCCACAATGGACGGTTCGGCGGCCGCTGGACGGCGGCCGCCGGACCGGTTCCATCAGGTGGTCAGCCCGCGTTCAACGCCAGGTCGTCCAGGACGAATGAGGTCTGCAGGGACCAGTCCTCCGTGGCGGTGAAGCTGACGGTCACCGTCTGGCCTGCGAACGCGCCGACGTTGAACGACCGCAGGGTGTATCCCGACGGGTTCAGGTTGGTGTAGGTCGCCAGGGTGGTCGTGCCGACCTTGACCGTGAACGTGTCGAACACCGCGGGCTCGTACTCGGCGGTGTTGATCTTCAGGTAGAGCGACAGCGTGGAGTTGGCGCAGCCTGCCGGAATGGTGACGGTCTGCTGCAACGTCTCGGTGGCCGCCTGGCCGTAGCCGCCGAGCCAGGCGGACCGGGTGCCGGAGCGCGGGGCGCCGATGCCGGTCCACGGGTAGATCGTCCACGTCGCGTTGGCCCAACCTGTTGTGCCGCTTTCGAAGCCGGGGTTGACCAGCTTCTGGCCGGGACTGGTGCAACTGCCGCCGGGCGGGGAGATCGTCCAGGTGAACGACGCGGTGCCGCTCTGGCTTGCGGTGTCGGTGGCCGTCACGGTGACGCTGTAGGTGTTGGCCGTGGTGGGCGTGCCGGAGATCAGACCGGTCGACGCGTTGATCGACAGGCCCGCCGGAAGTCCGGTGGCCGACCAGGTGTACGGCGGGGTGCCGCCGGTGGCCGACATCTGCAGGCTTGTCGCGGTGCCAACGGTTCCGGTGCGGCTGCCCGGGTTGCCGACGGTCGGCGCGCCCGGCTGGCCGCCGCCCGTGTTGACGTACAGCAGCCGGTTCGGCGAACCGGTGCCCGGGTTGGTGATCTTGTTCGGGGTGGAGTTGGTGATCATCTGCGTGGCCACCTGAGCGGGCGTGAGACTCGGGCTGTCGCCCAGGATGAGTGCCGCGCCGCCCGCGACGTGCGGGGCGGCCATCGAGGTACCGCTGATCGTGTTGGTGGCACTGTCAGTGGTGTTCCACGCCGACGTGATGTTCTCGCCCGGCGCGAAGATGTCCGTGCAGGTACCGAAGTTGGAGAACGAGGCCCGCGCGTCGGTGATGGTCGAAGCGTTCACGGTGATCGCCTCGGCGACCCTGGCCGGAGTGAAGTTGCACGCGTCGGAGTTCGAGTTGCCGGAGGCGATCGCGTACACCACACCGTCGGCGATCGAGTTGCGCACCGCGTTCTCGGTGGCGGCGTCGCTGCCCTGCCCTCCGAGGCTCATGTTGGCCACCGCCGGGCCGGAGGTGTGGTTGCCGGTGACCCAGTCGATGCCCGCGGCCACCCCGGCGAACGAGCCGGAACCCTGACAGTTGAGCACCTTCACCGCGACGAGCCGGACGCCCTTGGCCACACCGTGGGCGGTGCCGCCCGTGGTGCCCGCCACGTGCGTGCCGTGCCCGTTGCAGTCGGTGTTGTTGCCGTCCCCGGTGGTGTTGGTGCCGAAGACCGCGCGCCCGCCGAAGTCCTGGTGGGTGGTGCGGATGCCGGTGTCGATGATGTACGCGGTGACGTTGGCGGCGGTGTTGGGATAGGTGTAGCTGGTGTCCAGCGGCAGATTGCGCTGGTCGATCCGGTTCAGCCCCCAACTCGGCGGGTTCGGCTGCGTCGCGGTGACCTGCACGGTGCCGTTCTGCTGCACGTACGCCACGCCGGGCTCGGCCGCCAACTGCCGGGCGGCCTTCGCACTCAGCGTGCCCGCGAAGCCCCGCAGCGCGTGTCTGTAGGTGTAGTCGACCGCGGCGCTGTACTTGGCGGACAGGGTGTCGGTCATCGTGTCGACGCCCGCGGCGGCGACGGCACCGTCCTTGTAGACGACGATGTAGCTGTCCTTGATCGCGGTTGGGTTGCTAGCGCCCAGAATCTCGCCCTCGGCTTGCGCGGGCGTCGCGGTGACCAGCGCGAGCGCTGTCGCCGCGATCGTCCCCAGCCCGGCAAGTCGCCAGGCTACGCGAACGTTTCCCATAACAGGGGTCTCCCTTGTCCAGGGGTCATCCGCCGGCTCGGAACGATCCCGTCCGGCGGACACAGGGGTGGGTACGTTCGCGCGAACGTGAAAACGACGTTAGGTTAGGCGCCCGCGGAAAACAATCGCCCAAATCGCGGCATTCCGTGTTGCCGGGAGGCGCCATCCGGGTACGCCGACCGGACCGGCCATCCGGTGTGCACGAACGGGTTCCGCGCGGTCAGCGGCGGAACAACAAGGCGCGCTTGACTTCCTGGATCGCCTTGGTCACCTCGATGCCGCGAGGGCAGGCATCCGTGCAGTTGAACGTGGTGCGACAGCGCCAGACACCCTCGGCGTCGTTGAGGATGTCGAGGCGTTCCTGGGCGCCTTCGTCCCTGGAGTCGAAGATGAAGCGGTGGGCGTTGACGATGGCCGCCGGGCCGAAATAGGAGCCCTCGTTCCAGAACACCGGGCACGAGGTCGTGCAGCACGCGCAGAGGATGCACTTGGTGGTGTCGTCGAAGCGCTCGCGGTCGGCCGCGGACTGGATGCGTTCGCGCGTGGGCTCGTTGCCGTAGGTGATCAGGAACGGCTTGACCGCGCGGAACGCCGCCATGAACGGTTCCATGTCGACCAGCAGGTCTTTGTGCACCGGCAGGCCCTTGATCGGCGCCACGGTGATCGTCGTCGGCTTTCCCTTGCTCGCCAACAGGTCCTTCACCAAAACCTTGCACGCCAACCGGTTCACCCCGTTGATCTGCATGGCATCGGACCCGCAGATCCCGTGCGCGCACGAGCGGCGGAAGGTGAGCGTGCCGTCGAGGTACCACTTGACGTAGTGCAGCAGGTTCAGCACCCGGTCGGTCGGCAGCGCGGGCACGCCGAAGGACACCCAGCGCGGCTCCGCGGCCAACTCGGGGTTGAACCGCAGGACCTTCAGCGTGACGGTGACGGCGCCCGCAGGCACCGGCGGCTGGTCGCTGCGCGAACCCGACTTCTCGGCAGTTGCGGCGGTCATCAGTACTTGCGCTCCATCGGCTGGTACCGGGTGACGGTGACGGGCTTGTAGTCCAGCCGGACATCGGCCTTGAGCCCGTCGCCCTGCTTGTAGAACATGCTGTGGCGCATGAAGTTCGTGTCGTCGCGGTTCGGGTAGTCCTCGCGGGCGTGACCGCCGCGGGACTCCTTGCGCTCCAGCGCGCCCACGACCAGCACCTCGGCCAACTCCAGCAGGAAGCCCAGCTCGACGGCCTCCAACAGGTCGGTGTTGAACCGCTTTCCCTTGTCCTGCACGGTGATGTGCGCGTACCGGTCCTTGAGCGCGTGCACGTCGTGCAGCGCTTGCTTCAGCGTCTCCTCGGTGCGGTACACTGACGCGTTTGCGTCCATTGTGGACTGTAGCTCGGTGCGGATGTCGGCCACCCGCTCCCTGCCGTGCTCGGACAGCACGTGCGCGACCTGCTCCTCGACCCGCACCGCCGGGTTCGGCGGCAGGTCGCGGTGCTCGCGGGTGTTCGCGTACCGCGCGGCGGCCAGGCCCGCGCGGCGGCCGAACACGTTGATGTCCAGCAGCGAATTGGTGCCCAGGCGGTTCGCGCCGTGCACGGACACGCAGGCGCACTCGCCTGCCGCGTACAGCCCGGGGACGACGTTGTTGTTGTCCCGCAACACTTCCCCGTGGACATTGGTTGGGATGCCGCCCATCGCGTAGTGCGCGGTCGGGTACACCGGCACCGGCTCGGTCACCGGGTCGACCGCGAGGTAGGTGCGGGCGAACTCGGTGATGTCGGGCAGCTTGGACTCCAGCACCTCGGCACCGAGGTGCGTGCAGTCGAGCAGCACGTAGTCCTTGTTCGGCCCGGCGCCGCGCCCTTCGAGCACCTCCAGGGCCATCGACCGGGCGACGATGTCGCGCGGCGCCAAGTCCTTGATGGTGGGGGCGTAGCGCTCCATGAACCGCTCGCCCGCCGCGTTGCGCAGGATGGCGCCCTCGCCGCGGGCGCCCTCGGTGAGCAGGATGCCCAGACCGGCCAAGCCGGTCGGGTGGAACTGGTAGAACTCCATGTCCTCCAAGGGCAATCCCTTGCGGAACACGATGCCCATGCCGTCGCCGGTCAGCGTGTGCGCGTTCGAGGTGGTCTTGAAGACCTTGCCGAACCCGCCGGTCGCGAACACGACCGCCTTGGCCTGGAACACATGGATCTCGCCGGTCGCCAGCTCGTAGGCGACCGCGCCCGTGCACACCGGGCCGTTGTCCGTCTCGGTGAGGCAGATGTCGAGGACGTAGAACTCGGTGAAGAACTCGATGCCGTGCTTGACGCAGTTCTGGTACAGCGTCTGCAGGATCATGTGGCCGGTGCGGTCCGCGGCGTAGCAGGCGCGGCGCACCGCGGCCTCGCCGTGGTTGCGGGTGTGGCCGCCGAACCGGCGCTGATCGATCCTGCCCTCGGGCGTCCGGTTGAACGGCAGCCCCATCTTCTCCAGGTCGAGGACGGCGTCGATGGCCTCCTTCGCCATGATCTCGGCGGCGTCCTGGTCGACCAGGTAGTCACCGCCCTTGATCGTGTCGAAGGTGTGCCACTCCCAGTTGTCCTCCTCGACGTTGGCCAGCGCGGCGCACATGCCGCCCTGCGCCGCGCCGGTGTGCGACCGGGTCGGGTACAGCTTGGTGAGCACGGCGGTCCGCGCGCGCTGCCCGGACTCGATGGCCGCGCGCATCCCGGCGCCGCCCGCCCCGACGATCACCACGTCGTACTTGTGGAACTGCATGACCTGTCGCTCTCAGTCGGCGGGGATGTTCGGGTCGAAGGTGAAGATCACGTACGAGCCCAGCGCCAGGATCAGCACCATCGACACGTAGAGCATCATCTTGAGCCAGAACCGGGTGGCGTCCTTGCGGGCGTAGTCGTTGATGATCGTGCGCAGGCCGTTGCCGCCGTGGATCTCGGCCAGCCACAGCATCGACAGGTCCCAGAACTGCCAGAACGGGCTCGACCACCGGCCCGCGACGAACGCGAAGTTGATCCGGTGCACGCCGCCGTCGAGGATGTTCATGATGAACAGGTGCCCGAGCACCAGCACGATCAGTGCCAGCCCGGAGATCCGCATGAACAGCCAGCTCGCCAGCTCGAAGTTGCTGCGCCGGGCCGCGGGACGCCGGGGCGCGCGGGGCCGGTCCAGAGCGAGCGCCATGGTCAGTGCCCCCCGAACAGTTCGCTGACGGTGCGCTGCAGCATGAAGTAGGTGCCGGGGATCATCACCAGCACCCAGACCCCGAGGATGGTCCAGAGCATCTGCTTCTGGAACCGCGGGCCCTTGGCCCAGAAGTCGACCAGCATGACCCGGATGCCGTTGAGCGCGTGGTAGAGCACCGCGCCGACGAGGCCGACCTCGATGACGTTGACGATCGGGGACTTGTAGGTCTCGATGATCTCGTCGTACGCGCTCGGCGACACCCGCACCAGGGCGGTGTCGAGCACGTGCGCGAAGAGGAAGAAGAACGTGAGCACCCCGGTGATCCGGTGGGCCACCCAGGACCACATGCCAGGGTCGCCCCGATAGAGCGTCCCGGTGCGCCGGGACCCGCGCACCGCCACCTGCTCGGTGGCGCTTGCCGAGTCGGACATCGGTAGCTGCCCTCCAACTGGACTTCCGGCCCGCGCGAATTCCACACGAATCGGGCCTTGACACGTCGGATGCTAGACCGGGTCGGCGGAGCGCACCCAGTGCGCGGATCCCCTCTGTGACCGACGAGACACGCCACGCTGGGCCGGTCGTGAGCGGGGTCTCACGGCACCCGCCTTCCGGCGAATGGCCTACCCAGTGTGTCCACGGTGGACGCGCGCCGCGGGTCGGCCGATTTTCGCGGGGCGTGCCGTGTCGATCACTGTCGGTGAGCGATCACGCGCGGTGTGCGGGCTGGGGCAAACGATTGGGTCACGGCCAGCCTCCTGGAGTAGCGCGGGCAGTACCGGGGAGTACGGTCTCGCGAATAGTCATCGCGACCCGTATCCCGGGCGCGCGAATTCTCGGAAGGAGAAAGCCTTGCGCCGAATGCGAGGACTTCGTCTCGCCGCGGGGCTGCTTGCGCTGGGCCTCGGCCTGGCCGCGTGCGGCTCGGACACCGGCACCGGCACCGGCAGCGGGTCCACCTCCGGTGGGAACGCCCCGGCGGCCGCCACGGTCAAGGTCGGTCTTGCCTACGACATCGGCGGTCGCGGCGACCAGTCGTTCAACGACTCGGCCGCGCGCGGGCTGGACAAGGCCAAGGCCGAGTTCGGGATCGAAATCAAGGAACTCGAAGCGGCCGCGGGCGAGACCGACGCGCAGAAGGAAGACCGGCTGCGCCAGCTCGCCGAGGGTGGGTACAACACCATCATCGCGGTGGGCTTCGCCTACGGCCCCGCGCTGACGAAGGCCGCGGCGGACTACCCGGAGGTCAAGTTCGCGCTGATCGACAGCGAGGACGCCACCGGCGCCAACATCGCCAACCTGGTCTTCGCCGAGCAGGAGGGCTCGTTCCTCGTCGGCGTCGCCGCCGCGCTCAAGAGCCAGACCGGCAACGTCGGCTTCATCGGCGGCGTCAACGTCCCGCTGATCCAGAAGTTCGAGGTCGGGTTCACCGCGGGCGTCAAGGCCGTCAAGGCCGACGCGACCGTGCAGGTCAAGTACCTGACCCAGCCGCCGGACTTCACCGGCTTCAACGACCCGGCCAAGGGCGAGACCGCGGCCAACGGCATGTTCGACGCGGGCGCCGACGTGGTCTACGCCGCGGCGGGCGGCTCGGGCAACGGCGCGTTCAAGGCCGCCAAGGCCAAGGGCAAGCTGGGCATCGGCGTCGACTCCGACCAGTACAACCTGCCCGCGCTGGCCGACGTCAAGGACGTCATCATCACCTCGATGCTCAAGCAGGTCGACGTGGCGGTGTACGACTTCATCAAGTCGGTCAAGGACACCAAGTTCGCCGCGGGTTCGAAGGTCTACGACCTCAAGGCGGACGGCGTCGGCTACTCCACCAGCGGCGGCAAGGTCGACGACATCAAGGCCAAGATCGACGAGTACAAGGCCAAGATCATCTCGGGTGAGATCAAGGTTCCGGCGAGCAAGTAGGTAGCCGGGAAAGGGCCGTGGACGGGCCCGGGTGACCGCCGGAAAGCGGCCCCCGGGCCCGTCTCGCTTATCTGAACCACGCGCAACGACAAGGATTCGGCCGTGCCAACCGAGCCAACCGAACCACCGGAGCGATCCACCGGCGGCGACCCCGCCTACGCCGTGGAGCTGTCCGGGATCACCAAACGTTTCCCTGGGGTGATCGCCAACGCGGGAGTCGACATCGCCGTCCGGGCGGGCACCGTGCACGCCATCGTCGGCGAGAACGGCGCGGGCAAGTCGACCCTGATGAAGATCCTCTACGGGATGCAGCAGCCCGACGAGGGCACCATCTCCGTCGACGGGAACCCCACCGTGTTCGCCTCGCCCGCGGACGCGATCCGCGCGGGCATCGGCATGGTGCACCAGCACTTCATGCTCGCGGACAACCTGACCGTGCTGGAGAACGTGGTGCTCGGCGGCGAGCCGAGAGCCGGGCTGGGGCTGGACTTCAAGGCCGCCCGCGCTCGCATCCGGGAAATCTCGGCGAGCTACGGCCTCGGCGTCGACCCGGACCGGCTCGTGGACGACCTCGGGGTCGGCGAGCGCCAGCGGGTCGAGATCCTCAAGGTGCTCTACCGGGGCGCGCGCACACTGATCCTGGACGAGCCGACCGCGGTGCTGGTGCCGCAGGAGGTCGACGAGCTGTTCGGCAACCTGCGCGAACTCAAGGCCGAGGGCCTGACCATCCTGTTCATCTCGCACAAGCTGGACGAGGTGCTCTCGGTCGCCGACGACATCACCGTCATGCGCCGCGGCACCACGGTCGCCAGCGTGTCGCCCAAGGACGTCACCTCCCGCCAGCTCGCCGAGCTGATGGTGGGCAGCGCGCTGCCGGTGCCGGAGCTGCGCGACTCCACCGTCACCGACCGGCCGGTGCTGGAGGTCCGCGGGCTCACCGTGGCGGGCGCCGAGGGCCGCAGGGTGCTCGACGACCTGTCGTTCACCATCCACGCCGGCGAGGTGCTCGGTGTCGCGGGTGTCGAGGGCAACGGCCAGGCCGAGCTGGTCGAGGCGCTGATGGGCATCCGCTCGCCGTCCGCGGGCTCGGTTCACTTGCAGGGCAACGACATCACCAAGATGTCCACCCGGCATCGGCGCGAAGCGGGCATGGGCTACATCCCCGAGGACCGGCACCGCCAGGGCGTGCTGCTGGAAGCGACCCTGTGGGAGAACCGCATTCTGGGCCACCAGTCGCGCAAACCCAACGCGCGCGGCCCGCTGATCGACCGGCGCGGCGCGCGGGCCGACACCCAGCGGATCGTGGACGAGTACGACGTTCGCACGCCCAGCATCGACGTCTTCGCCGCCGCGCTGTCCGGCGGCAATCAGCAAAAACTGATCGTGGGCCGGGAGATGAGCGGCAAACCCGTGGTGCTCATCGCCTCGCACCCCACCCGCGGCGTCGACGTCGGCGCGCAGGCCGCGATCTGGGACCACATCCGGCGCGCCCGCGCCGAGCACCTCGCGGTGCTGCTGATCTCCGCCGACCTCGACGAGCTGATCGGCATGTCCGACACCCTCGCGGTGATCCTGCGCGGCAGGCTCGTCGCCGACTACGACCCGTCCAGCGTCACCCCGGAGCAGCTCGGCTGCGCGATGACCGGCGCCGGAGAGGAAGGCTAGATGAGCAGGCTCTCACTGCGCGCTGTCCTGTTGGGACTCGCCGCGCCGGTTGGCGCGCTGGTCTTCGCCGCGCTGGTCTGCGCGGGAATCCTGGCGATCACCGGGAACTCGCCGATCGACACCGTGGACGCGATGGCCACCGCGGCCCAGCGCCCGCGCACGTCGATCAACTCGCTGAACAGCGCGACGCAGTACTACCTGGCCGCCGTCGCGGTGGCGATCGGCTTTCGGATGAAGCTGTTCAACATCGGCGTCGACGGCCAGTACCGGCTTGCCGCGATGCTGTCCGCCGCGCTCGCGGGCGCCACCTTCATGGAGGGCATCCCGTCGTTCCTGCGGGTCACCATGACCGTCGTGGCCGCCATGCTGGTCGGCGCCGCGTGGTCCGGCTTCGCCGCGATGCTCAAGGTCACCCGCGGCGTCAGCGAGGTGATCTCCACGATCATGCTCAACGCGATCGCCACGTACCTGGTGTCCTACCTGCTCAATCCGGCCCGGCTGGCCCAGGATGTGCCGGGTAGCAACAACATCAGCACGCGGCCGATCACCGAGGGCGGACAGGTGCCGGGGATCGACTTCCCCGGGTCCACCTCGAAGATTTTCGGCCTGGTCTTCCTCGCGGTGCTGGTCGGCGTCGTGTACTGGTTCGTGCTTTCCCGCACCCGCTTCGGGTTCGAGCTCAAGGCGACCGGCATCTCGGAGTCCGCCGCGGTGGCCAGCGGGGTCAGCGTGAAGAAGATGATCGTCTACTCGATGCTGCTCTCGGGCGCGGTCGCGGGCCTGGTCGGCATGCCGCAGCTCCTCGGCTCGTCGCACGCGTACTCGCTGGACTTCCCGCCGGGCCTCGGTTTCATCGGCATCGCGGTCGCGCTGCTCGGCCGCAACCACCCGATCGGCATGGCCATCGCCGCGCTGCTGTGGGGTTTCCTCGACAACGCCGCCAACGCGCTCGACGTCTCCGGGGTGCCGCGCGAGATCGTGCTGATCATGCAGGGCGTGATCGTGCTGTCCGTGGTCATCGCCTACGAGTTGGTCCGCCGCTACCGGGTGCGGGCCGTGCAACGGGAGGTCGGCCGCGCGCTGGGCCGGACCAAGACGCTGGAAGAGGTGTCCTCATGAGTGCGGGCGGGCTGACCGTGGGGCTGGAGCCCGCTCCCGTCGCCAAGCGCGGCAGGCGGCTCACGCCGATGGTGTACCTGCTCATCGCGGTGGCGGCGCTGGCCGTGCTGTCCGCGGTGCGGGTGCTGACCGGGGCTACCGACCTGACGTCGAACGGCACCGTGCAGGCCGCGCTCACCGCGGCCGTGCCGATCGCGATGGCCGCGCTGGCCGGGTTGTGGGCCGAACGCGCCGGTGTGGTCAACATCGGCCTCGAAGGCATGATGGTGCTCGGCACGTTCGGCGCCGGATACGCGGGCTACCAATGGGGTCCGTGGGCCGGTGTCGCGTTCGGACTGTTCCTCGGCGCGATCGGCGGGCTGCTGCACGCGGTCGCCACGGTGACCTACGGAGTCGACCACATCATCTCCGGTGTGGCGATCAACCTGCTCGCGCCGGGTGCCGCGCTGTTCCTGTCCAAACTGTACTTCGCGGACGCGCCCGGCGGCGGGCAGAAGCAGTCGCCGCGCATCGCCGACGCGGAAAAGGTGTCCATACCTGGGTTGTCGGACCTGCTGGGCACGATCGAGGCCAAGCGCTGGTTCTTCGTCTCCGACTTCGCGGGCATCCTGCGCGGGCTCACCACCGAGGTGTCGCTGCTGTCGGTGCTCGCGGTGGTACTGATCGTCGGCACCACGTATGTGTTGTGGCGCACGCCGTTCGGCCTGCGGCTGCGCTCCTGCGGCGAGGCGCCGACGGCGGCGGAGTCGTTGGGTGTCAACGTCTACAAGTACAAGTACTACGCGGTGGTGGCCTCCGGCGCGTTCGCGGGCCTGGGCGGGGCGTTCCTCGCGGTCAGCTCCGGGCAGTTCCGCGACGGCCAGACCGGTGGCCGCGGCTTCATCGGCCTCGCCGCGATGATCTTCGGCAACTGGCGGCCGGGTGGGCTGGCCACGGGTGCGGGCCTGTTCGGCTACACCGATGCCATGGCGCTGCGGGGTTCCGACGCGGTGCACGCGCTGCTGCTGTTGCTGGGCATCGCGCTGATCGTGGTCGCGGTGATCCAGTACCGGTCCGGGCACAGCGTGCTTTCCGGTGTCGCGGCGGCGATCGGCGTGCTGTTCGGCTGGTGGTACTTCAGCAGCGCCGAGGTGCCGCCGGAACTGGTCGGTGCCGCGCCGTACGTGGTCACCTTGTTGGTGCTCGGGTTGGCCTCGCAGCGGTTGCGCGTCCCGCGCGCCGTCGGCGAGGTCTACCGCAAGGGTCAAGGTAAGTGACGGTCGACTGGGACGCTCTGCGCACCGCGGCTGTTCGCGCCGCCGCGCTGGCCTACTGCCCCTACTCGGGGTTGCGGGTCGGCGCGGCGGCGCTGGTCGACGACGGTCGCGTGGTCACCGGGTGCAATGTGGAGAACGCCGCCTACGGGGTCGCGCTGTGCGCCGAATGCACCATGGCGGGCCAACTCCGGCTCACCGGTGGCGGCCGGTTCGTCGCGGTGGCCTGCCGCAGCGGCACGGGCGAACTGCTCATGCCGTGTGGGCGCTGCCGTCAGGTGATCTTCGAGCTGGGCGGTCCCGAGTGTCTTGTGGACACCCCGGCAGGTCCCGCGCCGATGAGCGCGGTCCTGCCCGACGCGTTCGGGCCCGACCAGCTCCCGTGACGCCGCGGGATACGGTTGGCGGGTCAGCGTCGAGCCAGGAGGAGCACCGATGGAGCCGTACAGCGCGGTGGATGTCATCCGAGCCAAGCGGGACGGCACGCGGCTGACCGACGGGCAGATCGACTGGGTGGTCGACGCCTACACTCGCGGGGCGGTCGCCGAGGAGCAGATGTCAGCGCTGGCGATGGCGATCTTCCTGCGCGGCATGGACACCGTGGAGACCGCCCGCTGGACCGCCGCGATGGTCGACTCGGGGGAGACGCTCGCGCTGCGCACCGATCGGCCCACTGTGGACAAACATTCCACGGGCGGCGTCGGTGACAAGATCACGCTGCCGCTGGCGCCACTGGTGGCCGCGTGTGGGGCGGCGGTGCCGCAGCTCTCCGGCCGCGGGCTCGGCCACACGGGTGGCACGCTGGACAAGCTGGAGTCCATCCCCGGTTGGCGCGCCCGGCTGACCACCGAGGAGATCCTGGCGCAGCTGGCCGACGTCGGCGCGGTCATCTGCGCGGCCACCGAGGGGCTGGCCCCCGCCGACCGCAAGCTCTACGCCCTGCGCGACGTCACCGGGACCGTCGAGTCGATCCCGCTCATCGCCAGCTCGATCATGAGCAAGAAGATCGCCGAGGGCGCGGATTCCCTGGTACTGGACGTGAAGTACGGTTCCGGCGCGTTCATGAAGACCGTCGAGGACGCGCGGGCCCTGGCGAACGCGCTGGTGGGTATCGGCGTCTCGCGCGGACTGCGGATGTCGGCGCTGATCACCGATATGTCGGTGCCACTGGGCCGGGCCGTGGGCAACGCGGTCGAGGTGGCCGAGTCGGTCGACGTCCTGCGCGGCGGCGGCCCGGCCGACGTGGTCGAACTGACGGTCGCGCTCGCCAGGGAGATGCTGAGCCTGGCCGGTCTGTCCGATGTGGACCCCGCGGCGGTGCTGGCCTCCGGCGCGGCCTACGAGACGTGGGCACGCATGATCCGCGCCCAGGGCGGCGACCCCGAGGCCGCGCTGCCCGAACCCGCGCACGTGCACGTGATCCCGGCGCCGTCGTCCGGTGTCGTGTCCTATTTGGACGCCTACGCCGTGGGTGTGGCGGCGTGGCGGCTCGGCGCGGGCCGGGCACGTAAGGAGGACCCGGTGCAGGCGGCGGCCGGGATTCTGTGTCACGCCAAGCCCGGTGACGTCGTCCGCGCGGGCAACCCGTTGCTGGAGCTGCGAACGGACACGCCCGCCGCGGTGCCCGCCGCGCTCGCGGCCCTGGACGGCGGCTACGCGATCGCCGACACGGCGCCGGAGCGCGCGCCGTTGGTGCTAGAGACGATCCGCGGTTAGGGCGCCGGAAGGATGCCGCGGGTGATCGCCGCGAGGACGGCGGCGGTCCGCCCGCTGACGCCGAGCTTCTCGAATGCCCGCAGCAGATGGGTCTTCACGGTGGCCTCGCCGATGTGCAGCTCGCGCGCGATGTTCGGATTAGACAGTCCTTTCGCGACACATCGGAGCACCTGAACCTCGCGCGGGGTCAGGTCTTGCGGCCCGGGAACGCGCAGTCGGGTGACCAGCTTGGCCGCGACGGGCGGCGCCAGGACCGTCTCGCCGCGCGCCGCGGCGCGGACCGCCTCGGTCAACTGGCGCAGCGGAGTGTCCTTGAGCAGGTAGCCGGTGGCGCCTGCCTCGATGGCGCGCAGGATGTCACTGTCGCTGTCGTAGGTGGTGAGCACGAGCACCTTGGCCGTGCCCGCGGCGGTGATCCGGGCGGTGGCCGCGACCCCGTCCGTCCCCGGCATGCGCAGGTCCATCAGCACCAGGTCCGGCCGCAGCTCGGCGGCCATGCGGACGGCGTCCTCCCCATCGGCGCACTCGCCCACCACGTCGATGCCCGGCTCCATCGACAGCATGTCGCGCAAGCCCGCTCGGACCACGGGATGGTCGTCGACCAGCAGGAGTCGGACGGTCATCGCGGTTCGCTTTCGACAGTCTCGACCGGGCAGGGGAGGACGATCCGCACGGCCACGCCGGAGCCCCGCGCACCGTCGACCTCGATCGTCCCGCCGACCTGGAGGACCCGCGCCCGCATGCCCGCCAGGCCGAACCCGTTCGGCGGCGCGGCCTGATCGAAGCCGCGGCCGTCGTCGCGCACTTCGAGTTCGACCCGCTCGTCCTGGTACCGCAGCAGCACCACCACACCGGCGGCGTCGGCGTGTTTGCGCACGTTGGCCAGCGCTTCCTGGGTGCTGCGCAGCAACACCACCTCGTGGTTGGTCGGCAGGACCCGCGGAGCGCCGGAGACGACCAGGGTGGCAGAGATGCCGAGTTCCCGGCCGACCTGGTCGACCAGCCTGCGCAGTGTCTCCGACAGTGAGGCGGACTCAAGGTGGGTCGGGGCGAGCAGCGCGACCAGCGTGCGGGCCTCGGCGAGGTTGTCCCGCGCGGTCTGGTCGAGCTGGGCCACCCGCCTGCGGGCCGCGTCCGGGTCGCGGGTGATCTCGGAGTCCATGGCCTGCAATAACATCAGGATGCTCGTGAAGCCTTGCGCGAGGGTGTCGTGGATCTCCCTGGCCAGCCGTTCCCGCTCGGCCAGCACCCCGGCGTCATGGCTCACCGCGGCGAGTTCGGCCCGGGTTGTTTCCAGCGCGGAGACGAGATCGGCCCGCTGCGTGCTCTGCACGATGATCTTGTTGATCCAGAGCCCCATCAGCACGCTGGTCACCAGGAGCGCCGCTACCAGGGCCAAAGTCTCCACAACGCTGCGCGAACTGATCTCGCTGCGGGTGAATCCAGAGAGGCCGATCGAGACCACCGTGACGGCGGTGGCGATCATCGCGCCGCGCAGCGGCAGCAGTCTCCAGATGTGCGGATACAGCACGAACAGCATCAGCGATCCGGCCAGATTGACCGTGAAGAGCGCGATCGCCAGCGGAATCGCGACCGCGACGTACAGCACGCCTGCCCGGTGCCGGTCTTCGGCCAGCGCCGGGGCGCCGACCCGCCAGTACCAGCCGCACAACGCGGTCAGGAGCACCAGCGTGGCGGCCGTCCGCGCGGCACTCGCCTGTTCCGCGACGAACGTGAGTATCACGGTCAGCGCCGCCAGCACGCCGAACACGACATGCCAGCCGCCCACGGTGCGGTGCCACGCGTCCACCTCGCGCTCGGCCTGCACGGTTCACCGCCTTCCCTGCCCCAGCCTCGTCGTCACGAGGCTTCGGTGTCCAGCGGCGGATCACTGACCGCCGCCGTCCACCGATCGGTGGACGGCGAACTCCACCCACCGTTGGTGTCGGCCGCTCCGGTTCACCCCTACGGTTTCCGCCATGAGCAACGAACTGTCTGGGCGAATCCTGTTCGTCCTCTCCCTTGTCTTCGGCGGCACGATCGCCATTCTCGCTTGGTCGGGTTCCGGTGCGACCGGCGCCGTCGCCTTTGTCGGCGGGCTCGCACTCGGTGGTTTGTGGGCGGTGCGCGGCGCCTTTTCCCGCCGCGATTCCTCGTCCGCGAACTGAACTCGACCGCGTTCGCACCTCAGATAAAGCCGAACGTCCCCGTGAGGAATCCGCTCGGATAAAGCTGAGCCGAAGGCCCGTGGATCGCGCGGATCGGCCGGGGCCAATCCGGTTGTTTGCGCGGGTTTATGCGCCTGCCGCTATGTCGGTGTCCTCGGTGTCCTCGCGGGGCTTGTCTGCCGACTTGGGGCCTTTTCCGTTGGTGCGACGGCGATTTCCCTGACGCGGGAGGGTGGTGGGGGGTGGCGGGGTGGGGGAACCGCCGCCGAGCATGAGTTCGGCGAAGGTGGCCATGGCCTCGTCCAGGTGGCCGCCGATGCGGCGGACGGACTCGTCGTTGCCCTTGCGGACCAGGGTCTCCACGGACTCGGAGTTCGGCTGGGCCGACAGGGTGCCCTCGACCTTGCTCAGACCCTGCAGGATCGACCCGCTGAGGTCGCCCAGCTTGGCCGTGAAGCCGTCTTCGACGGTGTCCAGGCGGGTGGCCATCTCGTCCAGTCGGGCGGTGACCCGCTCCAACCGCTGGGCCAGGCCCTCCAGGCGGTCACTGGCGTCGACGGTTTCCTGGGTCTCGCGCAGCGCGGCCCGCAACGCCTCGGTGGCCTCGTCCAGCTTGCCCTGCACGGTGTCGCGGGATTCGCCGAGGGACGTACCCAGTGCCTCGCGGGTGCTGTCGAGGTTGCGGGCGGTGGCATCGATCTTGCCGTGCAGCGAGTCCGAGGTCTCGGTGAACCGGCCCTGCAACGCGTCGGTGGCGACGGATACCTTGCCCTGCACCACATCCGAGGACTCGGTGACCGCGCGGGCCAGTGCGTCCTTGGTGCCGTCGAGGTGCTCGTGCACACCCTCGTCGACCTCGTCCAGGCGCCCGCGCAACGCGGTCTCCAGGGTCTCGATCCGCTCGCGGACCGGACCGTGCACGGAGCCGGGCACCTGGTCGATCTTGACGTCCTGCTTGTCGAGGTGACTGTCGAGTTCGTCGATACGGCGGTGGATGCTCGACAGCTTGTCCTCCAAGCCGTTCATCCGGCCCGCCACGCCCTCGAACCGCCCGGCGACGCCGTCGAGGCGGCCGTCGAGTTGGGCGAAGGGGGTGGCGAGCTTGTCGACGATGCTTTCGACCGCGCGGCCGATGGCGGCGATCGCGCTGTCCTGTGTCTCCAGCTTCCGCATCGCCTCGTCCAGGCGCTCCGCCAAGGCGCCGACCTCGGTGCGGTCGGGCATCTCGGACAGGCGCTTGCGAACCGAGCCGATCGACTCCAGCGGCGACAGCCTGGCATGGATCTCATCCAGGGCGTCGAAGATCTGCTGCTGTTCACTCTCACGGATCTCGGCCGCGCGCGTGAGCATGTTGCGCATCCGGTCGAACGACACCGTGGGGTTCGTGCTCTCGTTCACGGAGGTGACCTTCGTCCTGGGGAGGGGATGTGGAGACGCAGGGGAGCCTAGCCAGTCCCAGAAGGCGTCCATACACCACCCGTTGCTTGTTCGGCGGCCCAGACACGAACGATTGGGCCGTATGGTGGACAGTCGACCGGCGGTCGCCGGGACTTCGGCGTACCTTACGTGACCGGTTGATTACTCGAACGAGTGGTGCCCGGGTGTGGGTACCGTGTGCCCATGTCGACCCACGTCTCGGCACCGGTGACCCCGGAAGCCATTGTCAGCGCTCCTAAAGTCCTGCTCCATGACCACTTGGACGGCGGCCTGCGGCCCGGCACCGTCCTCGAACTCGCCGAGGCGAGCGGCTACCGCGACTTGCCGACCACCGACGTCGACAAGCTCGGCACGTGGTTCCGCGCGGCGGCCGACTCCGGCTCGCTGGTCCGGTACCTGGAGACCTTCGCGCACACGTGCGGTGTCATGCAGGACGAAAGTTCACTCGTTCGGGTGGCCGCCGAATGCGCCGAGGATCTCGCGGCCGACGGCGTCGTCTACGCCGAGGTCCGCTACGCGCCCGAGCTGTTCAGCGAACACGGGCTCGCGCTCGACGGGATCGTCGAGGCCGTCCAGGCGGGCTTCCGCGAGGGCGAGCGGCGCGCCGCCGCCGCGGGCCGCACGATCCGCATCGGCACCCTGCTGTGCGCGATGCGCCAGAACGCGCGCTCGCTGGAGATCGCCGAACTCGCCGTGCGGCACCGCGACACGGGCGTCGCGGGCTTCGACATCGCGGGCCCGGAGGAGGGCTTCCCGCCTACCCGCAACCTCGACGCGTTCGAGTACCTGCGTCAGCAGAACGCGCACTTCACCATCCACGCGGGCGAGGCGTTCGGGCTGCCGTCGATCTGGGAGGCCATCCAGCACTGCGGCGCCGAGCGACTCGGCCACGGCGTGCGGATCGTCGACGACATCAAGGTCGCCGAGGACGGCACCGTCCACTTGGGACCATTGGCGGGCTATGTCCGCGACCGGCGGATCCCGCTGGAGATGTGCCCCACCTCGAACCTGCAGACCGGCGCCGCGACGTCGATCGGCGAGCACCCGATCGGGCTGCTGACCCAACTCCGGTTCCGCGTCACGGTCAACACCGACAACCGGCTGATGAGCGGCTGCACGGTGTCCAGCGAGATGGCGGCCCTGGTCGAGGCATTCGGCTACGACTGGAGCGACCTGCTGTGGTTCACCATCAACGCGATGAAGTCCGCGTTCCTCGGCTTCGACGAACGCCTCGCGCTGATCAACGACGTGATCAAGCCGGGCTACGCGAAGCTGATGGGCACCTGAGTTCGGACGCACAGGTGACCGGAATGTCAGGGCGTGGGTGGGGCCTCCGGTCCCGCCTGCGCCCTGTTCGGTAGCCGACACCTCAGGTTGGCAATAGTCTCCTCATTCGCGCGAAGGATTCGATGTCCTCACGAAATTGCCCGAGAGACGCAAGGGTGTACATGCCATCGATCTGCCCGGATCGCCAAAGTTGGTAAATGCGGTTCAAGTCTGCGCGTCGACTCTTCCAGTCGATACCGTCGATTACAGCGACAACAAATTGCGTTGGCTTGCGAACCTCAGCCATCTCCATGACTTCCCGAACCGCATCGGTAAGCTTGGAACCGGTCGAATCGAAGCCCTTCGCCGCTACGGCGATCTGCGCATCCGTGCCGTTCGGAATGGCGAGATCACATGGTGCGTCCCGGCGGTTCCTCCCGATAAACCGCGTGCGCGTCTCGCAGGGCAGACCTAAGCTCGACACTATCGTTTCGATCTCGTCCTCGACTTTACGACCAGAGACTGCGGCGCGCTTGGCGGTCGTCCTGGTCCCAGCACGCGCCACAAGAATGTCACCAAAACTGTACTGCTCGCGTCGCTGATCGGCCACCATTCGCACACAGCGCGGCTTCCTTGAGTTCCGCCGTAGCCACAGTCAACGCGGTCGGATCAACATGGACAGTCAACCGGCCGAGTGAAGAAACGTATTCTTCGAAGTCGGGAGTATCGAGCGCCACGGCTACCGTCCAATGAACAGGTATTCGGCGACATCGCGGCGCTTTGCGGCGGAATGTGTGCCGAAAGAGTATTCGTGAGCAATTGGCCGAAGCTCGACGTCGTCCTTGACTTCACGTAGTAGACCGATGATGGCGGCAGCGTCTGGCAACGCGTTTGACGAGTACGAAAGCACTATGGTCGAGTCTTTGAATCGCTTGAATGTTTCCCGCAGCGCCTCGGTAACTGTTCGCTTGTACGAGAACGGCGTGAATCGCTTTTCGAGTTTCTTGGTCTTGGTGTGTTCCATAATCTTCTGACCTTGCCAGTATACCGACAGTCCCTCAAGGAAATGATATCGCTTGATGTAGTCGTTGTCGTCACGCGGCGGAGCATAGGGTGGATCCAGGTAGACCACATCGTGCCCTGTTGCGTCGACACTGGAGACATCTCCACAAAATGCGCGATTTCTCCGTCGATTTGTGAAAACCACACGGTTGTACGCGGCTACGCATTCGCGGAAATGTTCTCGGAGGGGTAGGTGGAGATCGCGCCGTCCGTCGTCGTATCTAAGATCGGTAAAGGTGAAGACGCCGCGTGGCTGCTTTTTTGCGGAAGCAAGGACCAGGGCTGAGATGGCAATCGCTCGCTTGTGACCGGTCAATTGATCGACGTGTGACCAGGCTGAATCCAAGAAGACTCGGTCATTCTGGGTGAAATAGAGTCCATCGAAAGTACGTTGAATGAAGTCTCGGCCGTCGGCTGACGTGCCACAGATCTTGTCCATGTCGGTTTCCGACAACTGGACTGTCTGGTTGACAACGGCGGCCCGGCAGATGATTGATGGAAAGTTCAAGAAGTCATTCGACGTGACTTGGTACCCCAGGCTCTTGAGCAGGTAGGAGACCACTCCGCTGCCGGAAAAGGCATCCAACGCGGTGTGTCCGCCGAGTTCAACGAAGACCTCGGCCAGATGCGGGGCAAGCCGGTACTTCGAGCCCATGTACCGAAGGCGCGGAAACGCTGCGGTTCGCGCCAGCGCCTCGTCCAAGTCAACACCCTGGTCGAGAATTGGAGTAGCGGTCACTGTGTCATCTTGGCTCATCAGTGGTCGTCAGTGCGGGCGACTCGCGCACGGTGTGCACAAATGTTCGGTGCCCAGGTTGCCCGCTACTGTCGTCCGGTCGGGTCAGCGCACGCGCAGCCGGTCTTCGAGGTTCTGCACCAGCTTGTTCCAGGTGGCCGCCTCGGCGTCGAACGGCGCGCTCGGCGCCATCCGGGTCGGGTCGGGGGCCACCACGTAGGAGACCAGCCAGCCCAGGCTCTCCGACTGGCTCAGCGACTCCGCCACGGTGTCGTCGCCCGCCCAGTCGGCGGCGTCGTTGAGCAGTTCCAGGGCCAGGTCGAGCTGCACCGGGTCGACGGCGTCCACGCCCTCGCCCAGGTCGTCGCCGAGGCCCTGCAGGACGTAGGTGTTGTCGGTGTCGACCTCGACGTCCAGGCTGCCGTCGGTGGCCTTGACCGCCACCTCGCTCCAGGTGGAGACCTCGGCGAGGTCGTTGTCGGCCAGATCCTCGTTCGCGAGGAACTTCGCCAGGCCGCGCGCGGAGGTCGCCACGTCGATCTTGCCCGCCGAGCCGAGGAACACCGGCACGTCATCGAGGTAGCAGCGCAGGGTGTAGTACTCCGAGCCATCGGTGATGATCTTGATGGGGTCGATGCCGACCTCGGCCCAGAAGCCGACCGGGCCGTCCTCTTCCTCTTCTGCGTCGTCCTCGGCGTCCTCGGCCGCGTCGAGATCGTCGTCCACGGCCTCGACCGCTTCGGCGTTGAACGCGGCCAGCTCTTCGGCACTCTTCTCCAACGCGGCCGCGTCCACGTCCGGCACCGCCACCACCGAGTCGAGCGCGTCGAGCACCTCGTCCCAGCGCTCGGCGATGGTCTGCGCCAGGTCGGTCCACAGCCGCTCGCCGTCGCGGCCGGTGAAGGGCAGCGTGCCCTGGTCGAGCACGGAGAACCCGTCGGCCGAGTTCAGCACGTCGTGCACCTCGTCCAGCTCGCACACGTCGGCGAGTGAGCGCACGATCGCGACGATGTCGGCCAGCTCGCCGACGGTCCAGGTGTCCGGCTCGTCCGCGGCCAGCTCCGGCACGCCGACCAAGTCGTACTGGTGTTCCTCGTCGGGCATCAGCTCGGCCACCGACAGCGCGGGCACCAGGTGCCACGCCGGGTGGTCGGACAGGTCGTGCTCGGTGGCGGTGCGGACGAACGCCGCGAGCTGCGCGGTGTCCGGGAAGGCGTAGAGGTCGTCCTCGTGGCCGAGGAACGCCTCCCATTCCTCGCCGTCCTCCCGCCAGCGCGGCGCCCACAGCGTGACGACGTCACCCTGCGGCAACCCGAGCTCGATCGGGACGATGTCCTGGGCCATTGGAGGTCCTCCTGGTCGCGCAGCCATCGGCGTACGTGCGCGCAAACACGCGCGATGCGATCGGCAGCCTACGGGGTGCGGATCATCGGTCGGAACGTAGGGAGGACAGGTCGAACGACAGCGGGTCGTCGGGGTCGAACCTGTCGTCGTGGACCGGGCCGCGGGCGGATGGTTCGCCGTCGGCGCGGCGGACCCGTTCGTCGCGCCCGCGTTGGAACTCCTCGGCGGTGATGCCCGGTTTCGCGGCCTGCCGGGCGGGCGCGGCGCGGCCGGAGATCAGCTCGATCGCGTAGGTCATGTTGTCGCCGAGCAGGGGTGCGAGCCTGTTGTAGCCCGCCTGCGTGGCCTGGTCCATCGCGGCCTTGGCGACCAGCACGATCAGCTTGCCGAGCTGGTCGGCACCCCAGCGCACCGCGTCTTGGCGCAACCACAGCTCGATGAGCTTGCCGCGGCCGTCGACGGTGACCCGGATGCTCTGGTGGTGGTCGTAGGCCGTGCCGGTGACGCCCTGCAGCACGGTGTCGATGTTCGCGAGCGCCTCCTGCCGCGCCCGGCCGTCCTCGATGAGCTGACGGGTGCTGCGCTCCAGCGGCTGCCGGTCGGTCACCTGGTGGCCCGCCGTCCGCCCGTGGGCCCGAGCGGCCGGTCGAACGCCTCGTCCTCGTCGTCCTCGATCGGCTCGTAGCCCAGTGACGTCAGGTGTTTCTCGCCCGCGGGGCCGAGTACCGGCGCGAGCGCCTGGTACATGTTCGCCCCCGCTCGCCGCGTCGCCCGCTCGGCGAGCGCCGTGATCTGCGCGGCCAGCGCGTCCGACCCGGCCGACAGCGCCGCCGGGGTCAGCGTCACCTCGGACAGCAGCCCGCCAGGCCCCACCACCACGGTGACCGCGCCGTCGCCGCTCGCGGCCTGGCCGGTGACCGGCCCGACCCGCCGCGCGGCATCCGCGCGGGTCTGCTCGACCTTGCGCGCCACGGTGTCCAGCTCGTGCTCGACGTCGATCTCCACGTCTCCCAGTCTGCCGCAGGGTCAGCCCGTCGGCCGGTAGAAACCGACGAACGGCATGCCGGAGTTGGTGGTGCGCAGCGGGCCGACCTGGACCGGGTCGCCTGCCTCGACGATCTGGCCGTTGCCGATGTACATGGCCACGTGGCCCTCCCAGCACACCAGGTCGCCGGGCACGAGCTGGTCGGCGGACGGCACCTCGGCGCCGATGTCCTGCTCGCGGGAGGTGCGCGGGATCTCCAGGCCGCCCTCGCCGTAGGCGTACTGGGTTAGGCCGCTGCAGTCCAGGCCGACGCCGGGCGCGGTGCCGCCCCAGACGTACGGCACGCCGAGCTGGCCCAGCGCGGCCCGCACGGCGCGCGCCGCGGTCTCGTTGGGCGCCTGCACGGTGCTGCCGTCCGGCAGGTTCACGGCGACGCCGGTTCCCGGCTGTGGCGGGATGGCCATCGGCAGCCTGCGCTTGGTGACCGCGCCTCCGCCACCCCCACCGCCGCCGTCCCCGCTCCCGCCGCCACCGGTCTGGCGGTCGTTGTACGCGGCGGGTGGAGCCGTCGTGGTCTCGGCGCCCGCCGCCGAGGTGGAGCCCGGGTCGCCGGTGAGCTTGGTGACAACCCCGCTGAGCTGGGTCATCACGGTTTCGAGGTTCATCGACGTGTCGCCGGTGAGCTGCGCGGCGTAGCTCGCCAGCCCGGTGAGCTTCTGCTGTGCGCCCGCCGGGTCGCCCGCCTGCCGCAGCGCCGCCGCGGCGGAGAGCAGCTCGGCGGCCTTGCGGTTGAAGTCGTCGATCTGGTCCTGGTTGACTTTCTGGCCGACCTTGAGGATCTCCCCGGCCTCCCGGACCGCCTGCCGCACGTCGGTGCTGTACTGGCTCAGCTCCGCGCCCATCGTGTCCTGCTGGGTGACGTCGGCCTGGTGGCGCACGGCCCCCTGCCCGGTCCACCCCTCGCGCAGCGAGCCCGCGTAGCGCGTCGCGTCGGTGCCGACGGTGTCCAGCGTGCTGGTGACCCCCGCGTGCGCGGTGCCGATCCGGTCGATGGCGTTGTCGTCGGTGGCGAGGTGGCGCTGGGCGGTGGCCGCGGGCTGGATCATCGGGTCCAGCAGTTCGCGCACAGGTGCGGTCACGTCGGCTCACCCGCCGCGCGGCGCAGGGCGGCCGAGGCGTCCTCTTCGGTGGCGGCCATGTTCGTCCACGTGTTGCGGACGGCCTCCGCGGTGCCGCCGAGGCTGTCCGCCAGCCCTTGGACGCGGCGGTGCTGGCGCAGCGTGGCCTCCCGGATCGCCTGGCTCAGCCCGACCTCGCTGCCGATCTTGGAGAACGCGTGCTCGCCGAACTGCGCCGTGCCGCCGAGGTCCCCGAGCCCCCGGAGCTGCTCGGCGAGCGGGTGCACGCCCGCGGTGTAGGCGCGGAACGCGTCCTCCTCGCCGTGGTAACCCCACACGTCCGAGTGCGTCATCTGGTCCCCCTCCTCGTCGGGACATAGGACGCCCGCCCGGTCCCGATCGCTCCCCTGCGATCGAAATCCAGGTTAGGACAAGATCCGCCCGCGAGGGGCCGAACGCACACGATTGGCGGACATACCCCGAACCGCGGGTGCGCGACTCCGGCGGCTGCTATCGGGACAGGACCGCGCGCAGCCGCGGGGCGAACCCGTCGGGGTCGCGCGGGCTCGCGCGCTTCGAGGGCCGCAGCTCGCTGCGGTCGTGGCTCTACACCGTGGCCACCACCGAGGACGTCACCTGGTCGATGCCGCCGATGGCGCACTGGTACCGCGGCATCGCCGCCGTCACCGACTTTGCCGTGCGGGTCCCGTTCACCTGCGGTTCGTGGCGGCATGTCGCGATCAGCGCGAACGGTCAGCCCGCGCTGGCCTGCTACCTCCGCACCGGCGACGAGGGGCAGCACACCGGTTGGTCGATCACCGTGCTGACGCTGCGCGGCGACCGGATCGCCGAGGTCACCTCGTTCGTCGGCCGCGACCATTTCGCCCTGCTGGGTCTGCCTGATTCGCTGCCCTGAACGCGCAGCGGCCACTCGCCGCTCGACTCGTCTGGGTTCGGACCGGGTCAGACGCCCATCGGGTGCCAGACGGTCTTGGTCTCCAGGACGGCCCGCAGCCGCGAGATGTCCGGCTGCCGGGTCCAGTCCGGCTCGGTCGACGGGGTGCGCAGGACGCGTTTGACGGTGCCCGCCGCGGCGGCCTCCAGTTCGGTGCGCAGCTCGGCCGGGGCGCCGGTCAGGTCGAGCGCGTTGACGTCGGCGTGCGAGGCCAGCCACGGGGCCAGCTCGGCGGTGTGCCCGGTGAGCAGGTTGACCACGCCGCCCGGCACGTCGGAGGTGGCCAGCACCTCGGACAGGGTGATCGCGGGCAGCGGGCGCGCGCCACTGGTGACCACGACCGCGGTGTTGCCGGTGGCGATCACCGGGGCGAGCACACTGATCAGGCCCAGCAGCGAGGACTCCTGCGGCGCGAGCACCCCGACGACCCCGGTCGGCTCGGGCACCGAGAACGAGAAGTACGGCCCCGCCACCGGGTTCGACGCGCCGAGCACGGTGGTGATCTTGTCGGTCCAGCCCGCGTACCAGACCCAGCGGTCGATCGCGGTGTCCACAAGCGACTGTGCCTTCTTCGCCTGCACGCCTTCGCTCGCGGACACCTCGGCGGCGAACTGCTCGCGCCTGCCCTCCAGCACCTCGGCGACCCGGTAGAGCACCTGGCCCCGGTTGTACGCGGTGGCCGACGACCACTTGCCGAACGCCTTGCGGGCCGCGCCGACGGCCTCGCGAAGGTCCTTTCTGGACGCTTGCGCCGCGTTGGCCAGGAACTTCCCGCGCGAGTCGGTCACCGGGTAGGTGCGGCCCGATTCGGATCGAGGGAAAGCTCCACCAAGGTACAACTTGTACGTCTTCGCGACGGCAACCCGTTGGTCGGCTCGGCCGAACGTGACTCGGTCAGACATCGAGGTATGCCTCCAGCCCAGTCCGGCCGCCCTCGCGACCGAAGCCCGACTCCTGATAGCCGCCGAACGGCGCGGTCGGGTCGAAACGGTTGAATGTGTTGGCCCACACCACGCCCGCGCGGAGCTGGTTCGCCATCCAGAGGATCCGGGAGCCCTTCTCGGTCCAGACGCCCGCGGACAGCCCGTACGGGGTGTTGTTCGCCTTCGCCACGGCCTCGTCCGGCGTGCGGAAGGTGAGCACCGACAGCACCGGGCCGAATATCTCCTCGCGGGCGATCCGCATGGCCTGGCTGACGTTCGCGAACACGGTCGGCGCGAAGAAGAAACCCTTGTCCGGCACCGGACACGGGCTGGTCCAGCGGACCGCGCCCTCCGCGTCGCCCGCCGCCACCAGCTCCTGGATCCTGGTGAGCTGCTCGCGCGAGTTGATCGCGCCGACGTCGGTGTTCTTGTCCAGCGGGTCGCCGACGCGCAGCGTGGCCACCCGGGTGTGCAGCTTCGCCAGCAGTTCCTCGGCCACCGACTCCTGCACCAGCAGCCGCGAGCCCGCGCAGCACACGTGGCCCTGGTTGAAGAAGATGCCGTTGACGATGCCTTCGACCGCCTGGTCGAGCGGGGCGTCGTCGAAGACGATGTTGGCGGCCTTGCCGCCCAGCTCCAGGGTCAGCTTCTTGCCGGTGCCCGCGAGCGACCGCTGGATGATCTTGCCGACCTCGGTCGACCCGGTGAACGCGACCTTGTCGACACCAGGGTGATTCACCAGCTCCGCGCCGACATCACCCGCGCCCGGCAGGATGTTCACCACCCCCGGCGGCAGCTCCGCCTGCTGGATGATCTCGGCCAGCACCAGCGCGGTCAGCGGCGTCGTCTCGGCGGGCTTGAGCACAACCGTGTTGCCGCAGGCCAATGCGGGCGCGATCTTCCAGGACGCCATCAGCAGCGGGAAGTTCCACGGGATGACCTGCCCGGCGACGCCCAGCGGCCGCGGGTCGGGGCCGAAACCCGCGTAGTCGAGCTTGTCGGCCCATCCCGCGTGGTAGAAGAAATGCGCCGCCGCGGTGGGCACGTCGGTGTCGCGCGCCTCCTTGATCGGCTTGCCGTTGTCGAGGCTCTCCAGCACCGCCAGCTCACGCCCGCGCTCGGCGATCATCCTGGCGACCCGGAAGATGTACTTCGCCCGCTCGCCGCCGGGCATCCGGCCCCACACCTTGTCCTGCGCGCGGCGCGCGGCCTTGACCGCGCGGTCGACGTCCGCCGTGCTCGCGGTGCTCACCTCGGCCAGCACTTCCTCGGTGGCCGGGTTGATCGTCTTGAGCGGTTCGCCCGCGCCCTCGACGAACTCGCCGTCGAGGAACATCCGGTAGCTCGGCTTGAGGTTCGCGATCCCCCGCGACTCGGGCGCGGGGGCGTAGTCCCAGGTCATCTCAGTCCACCGTCACATAGTCGGGGCCGCTGTAGTGGCCCTCAAGCTGGGTGCGCCGCTGCATCAGCAGGTCGTTGAGCAGGCTCGACGCGCCGAAGCGGAACAGATGCGGGTCGAGCCACCGCGGCCCGGCCACCTCGTGCACCGCGACCAGGTAGCGGATCGCGTCCTTGGTGGTGCGGATGCCGCCCGCGGGCTTGACCCCGCGCAGCTCCCCGGTCGCGGCGTGCCAGTCGTGCACCGCCTGGAGCATCACGTGCGTCACCGGCAGCGTCGCCGCGGGGGAGACCTTGCCGGTGGAGGTCTTGATGAAGTCGCCGCCCGCGAGCAGCGCCAGCCACGACGCGCGGCGCACGTTGTCGTAGGTCGCCAGCTCGCCGGTCTCCAGGATCACCTTCAGGTGCGTGTCGCCGCACGCTGCCTTGATGGTGCGGATCTCGTCGAAGACCTGGCCGTAGTGGCCGGACAGGAACGCGCCGCGGTCGATCACCATGTCGATCTCGGTGGCCCCCGCCTCGATCGCCAGCTCGGTGTCGGCGATCTTGATCCGCAGGCTGGAGCGGCCGGACGGGAACGCCGTCGCGACGCTGGCCACGCCCACCCCGGTGCCCGCCACCTCGGCGGCCGCGGTCGCCACCATGTCCGGATACACACACACCGCCGCGACGTGCGGCACGTCGGGCCGGTCCGGGTCGGGCCTGCGCGCCTTGGCGCACAGCGAGCGGACCTTGCCCGCGGTGTCGGCGCCTTCCAGGGTGGTCAGGTCGACCATGGTGATCGCGGTGTCGATCGCCCACAGCTTGCTGGCCTTCTTGATACTGCGCGTCGCCAGACCCGCACTGCGCTGCTCGACGCCGACCTGGTCCACGCCGGGCAGCCCGTGCAGGAACCGCCGCAGCGAGGTCTCGTCGCGGGTGGCGTCGGCGAACTCGGGCGGTGGCCCGGCACTCACCACTGGGGTCGACGTCTTCGTCGAGGACTCGGCCATGACGGCGAGTCTAGGCCGTGTCCCGAGTCGTTCCCGGTCAGGAACCGCGGTCGAGCATGGTGACGACCGGGCCGCGCGACCGGGGCACCATGCGCACGCCGTCCGTCATGCGGACATTTGGCGCCCGCGGGGTGTGCCGCCGCGACCGCCGTGTTGCGAGTGGGTGCCACCCGTGCCGTCAGTCCTCGATCTCCCTGCGGTCGTCGGCACTGCCGATCTTGGGTTTGCGCGTCGGCCGGACTTCGACCCCGCCCATCATCGCGAACCCCGTCACCCGCACGACCGGGCTGCCGGGCGGTCCCTCGGTGTAGACCCGGCCCTCGAACGCGCCCATGAACCCGGACCCGGTGACGTGCACCGTGATGTCCGGCGGCACGGTGATCTCGATGCCGCCCATCAGCGCGAACGCCTGGATGACGGTCTCCTGCGCCTCGAACTTCGCGTGGGTGAGGTCGATGTCGACGCCGCCCATGATGGCGACCGCGGTGAACGTTGGCGGGACCGTCCACGGGCCCTTGCGCTCGGAGCCGGACATGATCGCGATCGCGCTGGAGGACGAGCCGCGGCCGCCGATCCGGTTGTGCCGCGGCGCGGCGAGCGGTTGGGGCCGCGGTAGCGGCGCCGGGACCACCTGCTGGCCAGGCAGGTCGCGGACCAGCGGTTCGAGTTCGCCGAAGGTCTTGGCCGTGTAGAGCTGGTCGAGCCGTTCCTCCAGCTCGGTGACGCTGAGTCTGCCCTCGGACATGGCGTCGTGCAGGGCCTTGGCGAAGCGCTCCCGATCGGCGTCGGACGCGCGCATCTCGTACGGGCCGGGAAGTCCAGACTGCTCACTCACGCCGACGAGCGTAGCGCGACGGGGTGACGCCGTGGCCACGGGCGAAACATCCGTGACCACGGATTTCAACCGGACCGGGGCCCGTATCCGGCTACCGTGGCGCCATGTCGGAGACCCCGTCGTTCCGTGCCGACCGGATCGACCGCGCGGACCTCGACCGGCTTGTCGGCGTGCTCGATCTGCAGGCCGCGCTGCCCGACATCCGGCGCCTGCGCGACTGGGCGCACGCGGCGCTGGCCGTGCGGCCCGGCGAGCGGGTGCTCGACGTCGGCTGCGGCACCGGGTCGGAGGTCGTGGTGTTCGCCGGTTCGGCGGTGGCGGTCGGGGTGGAGCCGAACCCGGGGATGTGCGCGGTCGCGGCGGCACGGGCAGGCGCGTCGCCCGCGCGGTTCGTCGCAGGCGACGCGTACGCGCTGCCGTTCGCCGATGGCGCCTTCGATGCCGTGTACTGCGAGCGGGTGTTCCAGCATCTCGCGGAGCCGGAGCGGGCCGCCGCGGAGATCGCGCGCGTGCTGCGGCCGGGTGGCCGGGCCGTGGTCATCGACGCCGACTGGACCGCGGCGCTCCAGGACAACCGCGTGCTGGGGGAGGCGCTGTCCGCGACCGTCACGAATCCGTTCGCGGGCGACGAACTGCCGGACCGATTGGCCGCGGCCGGGCTGCGGGTGACCGACACCTGTGCGCGGACCGTGCTGACCGCGACGATGATCGCCCTGCTGGCGCGCAAGGCCGCCGGTTACGGTGTGTCCATGTCGGACACACCGGACGCGCCGCTGTCGTTTCGGGCTGATCGGATCGAGCCAGGGGACCTCGACCGGCTGGTCGAGGTGCTCGACCAGCAGGCCGCGCTGCCGGGCATCCGGCGGCTGCGCGAGTGGGCGCACGCCGCGCTGGCGGTGCGGCCGGGCGAGCACGCGCTGGACGTCGGCTCGGGCACCGGGTCGGAGGTGCGGGTCTTCGCCGCGGCGGTCGGCTCGGCGGGCGACGCGGTCGGCGTCGAGCCGAACCCGGGGATGCGCGCGGTCGCCGCGGAGCGGGCTACCGGGTCGTCGGCGCGCTTTGTCGACGGCGACGCGTACGCGCTGCCGTTCGCCGATGGCGCCTTCGACGTCGTGTACTGCGAGCGGGTGTTCCAGCATCTCGCCGAGCCCGCGCGGGCCGCCGCGGAGATCGCCCGGGTGCTGCGGCCGGGCGGTCGGGCCATGGTTGTCGACTCCGACTGGGCCACCGCGATCGTGCACCCCGGCGACCCCGAGGTGGTTCGGGCGCTCGGCGAGTCGATGCGGGCCAACCTCGCCAACCCGCACTCCGGCCGCCGGGTCCCCGGCCTGCTGACCGCGGCGGGCCTGCGGGTGGTCGACCTCGGCTCGCAGGCGCTCGTCCAGGAGCAGAGCGCGGCGACGGGCCCGCTGGTGCACATGATGGGGGAGGCGGGCGTGGCCGCGGGCGTCATCACCGCCGACCAGCGCGACCGGTTCTTCGCCGACCTCGCCACGGCCGCCGCGGGGGGCGGCTTCCACCTGTCGGTGACGATGTTCGCCGTGCTCGCGCAGCGGTGAGTCGTCCGGCGGCAACCGCTACGGTGTCGCCTCATGGACGTGCTCACCGTGGACCATCCGCTCGCCAAAGCCCGGCTCACCGTCATGCGGGACGCCCGGACCGACCGCGCCACCTTCCGGGCCGCGCTGCACGAGCTGACCGTCATGCTCACCTACGAGGCGATGCGCGACGCCCCGGTGCGCGTCGAGCGGATCCACACCCCGGTCGCCCGCACCGACGGCCACTGGTTGGCGAACCCGCCGCTGCTGGTTCCCGTGCTGCGGGCGGGCCTCGGCATGGCCGACCAGGCGCACAAGATGATCCCGGACGCGCAGATGGGGTTCGTCGGCCTGGCCCGCGACGAGGAGACGCTCAAGCCGACGCCGTACATGGCGTCGCTGCCCGACGACCTGTCCGGGCGCCCGGTGTTCGTGCTCGACCCGATGCTGGCCACCGGCGGGTCGATGGTCTACACCATCCGGCTGCTGGTCGAGCGGGGCGCGAGCGACGTGACCGCGGTGTGTGCGCTGGCCGCGCCCGAAGGTGTCGAGCATCTCGCCCAGTCGGGTCTGCCGGTGCGGCTGGTCACGGCGAGTGTCGACGAGCGCCTCAACGACTCGGGCTACATCGTCCCCGGCCTCGGCGACGCGGGCGACCGCCAGTACGGCGCGGTCTAGCGGTACCAGCCGACGAGGTTGGCGCGCAGGGCACGCTCGTAGGTGGTGAGCACGTCCAGATCCTCGGGCAGCGTGCCGCCGAGTTCCAGCGACACCAGGCCGTGCACGAGTCCCCAGCAGGCCATCGCCATGTCCCGCGGCGCCTCGTCGCGGAACACGCCCCGCTCGACGCCCGCGGTGATTGCGTCCTGCAGGGGTGACAGTGCGGTCAGCGCCTCGGCGTGCGCCTCCTCGTCCGGCTCGAAGCCCGGCACCACGTCGCCGAACATCACCCCGTAGAGGTGCGGGTCGGCTCGGGCGCTGTCCCGGTAGGCGAGGCCGAGCCGGACCAGGTCCTCGATCGGATCACCCGTACGGGTGACCGCGCGCAGCCTGCCGCCGAGCCTGCTGAATGCCTCGACGTAGAGCTCGCGGACCAGCGCGGGCTTGCCGCCGAACAGGGAGTAGACCGCGGTGGTCGAGGTGTCGACGTCGGCGGCGAGTTTGCGCAGACTCAGCGCACCTGCGCCTTTGCTGGACAACAGCTCCCCAGCCCGGTCGAGCAGGCGGACCCGGAGCGCCTCGTCGTGGGTCTTCGGTCGGGGCACGGCGGTCAGCTTACCGGGACAGCGTTTTGTAACGCGGTTACCAAACCGTCGGTGGTACCACAGTGGTATCGTCGTCGGCATGGCGATGACTCTGCGACTGACCGACGAGGAGAACGCCCGGCTCGACGAACTCGCAACGGCCGAGGGGCGTTCCAAGCAGGAGATCATGCGGCTCGCGCTGGCTGAGCGCTGGTCGCGGCTGCACAAGGAAGAGCAGCTCAACGAGGTGCTGAGCCGGGTTCTGCCGCGCTACCGCGGCCTGCTCGACCGCATCGGCACGGTCTGATCCTTGTCCGTGACGGTCTATCTCGACGCCAGTGACCTGCTCCTGCTCGCCGCCGCCGTCACCGGTGGCGACCTGGTCGTCCGCGACCTGGGCCTGCTCGACTCCGCCGCGCACCGCCCGCGCGCGACCGTGCTCGGCGTCGAGGCGTACGACTCGCTGTGGCTCAAGGCCGCGGCCCTGCTCGACTCCATCGTGCGCACCCGCCCGCTCGCCGAGGGCAACTGGCAGCTCGGCTGGGTGGCCGCGGTAACCATGTGCGACCTCAACGGCTGGTGGATCGACGCCGACACCGACGACGCGCTCGAAGTCGTCCGCGAGGTCGGCCGCGGTGGCCTGGAGGTGCGCAAGATGGCCGAGCACCTCCAGGCGTGGGCGCTGCCGAAACGGAGCGATCTCTAGATTCGAGTTGACCTGGAGTGCACTCCAGCTTCTACCGTCGACGGTGTGACCTACGCGATCGCCGAGGCGGCCCACCGCAGTGGACTGTCGATCGACACCCTCAGGTACTACGAACGCATCGAACTGATCGACCCGCCCGCCCGTGACTCCGGCGGCAGACGGGCCTACTCCGACGCCGATCTGGCGTGGCTGAGCTTCCTCACCAAGCTGCGCACCACCGGCATGCCCATCAAGCTGATGCGGGAGTACGCGCGGCTGCGCCACCAGGGCCCGGTGACCGCCGGACCGCGCAAGCGGATCCTGCAGAAGCACCGCGAGGACGTGCGTACCCGGATCGCCGACCTGCGGGTATGCCTTGAGGTGCTCGACTACAAGATCAACAACTATGAGTGTCTGGTGGAGAGCCAGCGCGTCCAGGAGGCTTCCGCATGACCCTTCCCACCCGCGAACTCGGCCCGCTGGTCGTCAGCGCGCAGGGGCTGGGCTGCATGGGCATGAGCCAGGGCTACGGCGCGGGCGACGCCGATGAGTCCGTCGCCACCCTGCGCGCCGCGCTCGACCTGGGGGTGACCCTGCTCGACACCGCCGACGCCTACGGCGACGGCGCCAACGAGGAACTGGTCGGCCGCGCCATCGCGGATCGGCGCGCCGAGGTGGTGCTGGCCACCAAGTTCGGCATCGCCGGCCGCGACGCCGCCACCGGCTTCCGACTGCGCGGCGACGCGGCGTACGTCCGCGAGGCGTGCGAGCGGTCGCTGCGCAGGCTCGGCGTCGACCACATCGACCTCTACTACCTGCACCGCGTCGACCCGGACACCCCGATCGAGGAGACCGTGGGTGCGATGGCCGAGTTGGTCGCCGAGGGCAAGGTGCGCCACCTGGGCCTGTCCGAGGCGGGCGCGGGCACCATCCGGCGCGCGCACGCGGTGCACCCGATCACCGCGCTGCAGAGCGAGTGGTCACTGTGGACTCGCGACATCGAGCGGGAGATCCTGCCCGCCTGTCGCGAACTGGGTATCGGCATCGTGCCGTTCTCCCCACTGGGCCGGGGTTTCCTCACCGGCAAGCTCGCGTCGCCCGAGTTCGCCGACGGTGACATTCGCGCCGCGATGCCCCGGTTCGCGCCGGAGAACTTCGACCGCAACCAGGCCATCGTGGCCGCGCTGTCGGCCCTGGCAACCGAACGCGGTGTCACGGCCGGGCAGCTCGCGCTGGCGTGGGTGCAGAGCCGGGGCGCGGACGTGGTGCCGATCCCGGGCACCAAGCGCCGCGAGTACCTGACCGAGAACGTCGCCGCGGCGACCCTGGAACTGTCCGAAGAGGACATCGCGGCCGTCGAGTCGGCCGCACCCGCCACCGCCGTCGCGGGCGAGCGCTACGCCCCCGCGATGATGCGCGCCGTGGAAAACTGAGAAGGGAATTCGAGTGACCACAATGGACACCCGGCTGCTGGGCGAGCTGCGCGTCGGCGCGCAGGGCCTGGGCTGCATGGGCATGAGCGAGTTCTACGGCCAGGGCGACGAGACCGAGTCGGTCGCGACCATCCGCCGGGCGCTGGACCTCGGCGTAACCCTGCTGGACACCTCTGACATGTACGGCCCGCACACCAATGAGGTGCTGGTCGGCAAGGCCATCGCCGGACGGCGCGACGAGGTCGCGCTGGCCACCAAGTTCGGCATCGTCCGCGACCCGGAAACCCCGGCGCGCCGCGGCATCCGCGGCGACGCGGCCTACGTCCGCGAGGCGTGCGAGGGTTCCCTGCGCAGACTCGGCGTCGACCACATCGACCTGTACTACCAGCACCGCGTCGACCCGAACACCCCGATCGAGGAAACCGTCGGCGCGATGGCCGAACTCGTCGCCGAGGGCAAGGTGCGCCACCTCGGCCTGTCCGAGGCGGGCGCGGACACCATCCGCCGCGCGCACGCCGTGCACCCGATCACCGCCCTGCAGACCGAGTGGTCCCTGTGGTCGCGCGACATCGAGGACGCCATAGTGCCGACCGTCCGCGAACTCGGCATCGGCGTGGTCGCGTATTCCCCGCTGGGGCGCGGTTTCCTCACCGGCCGCTTCGCCTCCACCGCGGACTTCGGCGCGGGCGACTTCCGCGGGACGGCACAGCCGCGGTTCGCGGAGGGCAACCTGGAGAAGAACCTGGCGATCGTCGAGGTACTGAAGAAGTTGGCGGCCAAACGCGGGGTGACGCCGGGGCAGTTGGCACTGGCCTGGGTGCAGAGCCGCGGCTCGGACGTGGTGCCCATCCCGGGGACGAAGCGGTTGAAGTACCTGGAAGAGAACGTCGCCGCTGTCGCGATTGGACTGTCCGATGAGGACATCGCGGCAGTGGAGGCCGCGGTACCCACCGGCGGCGTGGCCGGAGACCGCTACCCGGCCGAGGCAATGAAGATGCTCGGCCGCTGAGCCCAGGGCCAAGGACCATGCGGTGGGTCAGCACGCTCCGCGGTGACCACCGCATGCTCCGGTCACGCGGCGCCGTGGATCTCGGTTGCGGCGATTTCCCACAGGAAGGGAGCTCACAGTGCCCGCGCCCATCGAGTTCGAAGGCAAGATCCTCGACATCGACCCCGACGCCACCGAACGACTGATCCTGGACAAGGGCGGGCAGAAGCTCGGCGACAAGTTCATGCGCCGCCACGTCTACGACATCGTTCCCGGCGACCGGTCCAAGTGGATCAGGCTCCGCGACACCGGCGACGAGACCACGCTGACGGTCAAGGAGATCACCAGCGACGCCATCGACGGCACGCACGAGATCGAAGTCGGCGTGGACGACTTCGGCGCGACCAACGCAGTGCTGGCCATGCTCGGGTTCACCCCGAAGTCCTACCAGGAGACCAAGCGCACCAGCTTCATCCTCGACGGCGCACAAGTCGAGATCGACGCCTGGCCACAGATCCCGCCATACCTGGAGATCGAGGCCGGATCGAAGGCCGAGGTGATCCGGGTCGCCGGACTGCTCGGCTACGCCGAGACCGACCTGACTGGGGAGAACACCATCAAGGTCTACGCGCGGTACGGCATCGACCTCGACACCATCCCTGAACTGCGCTTCTGATCAGGAGACCCTGCATCCAGGGTTGCCTGCGGGTGGCCGTCGAGACGGCTCGACGGCCACCCGATCCGCGTCAGCGGCAGGAGACGAGCAGGAAGGCCAGGACTGAGCAGGTGGAGCGGGCCGTGTCGTTGGCCGGGTTCGGGTCCGCCGGGGTGCTGGCCGTGCGTTGCGCCGTCACCTGGTAGCTCCCGATGCTCAACAGTCCCAACGGAATGCGGAACGTCTTGGTCGTCCCGGCACCCACCGCGAGCGCACCCAACTGGCAGGTCACGGTGCGCCCGGCGACCGAGCAGCCCGGGCCGGGGGTCGCCGTCACGTACTGCGGCAGGGTCGCGGTGACGGTGCCCGACTGCAGCGCGCCGGGGCCGGTGTTGTTGACCGACACCGTGTATTCGATGGCGGGCACCAGCAGGCCGAACCGCGGGGTGGCGCGCAGTCCCACCGCGAGGTCGGCGGCGGGCGGTACCGGCGGCGTGGTTCGGTTCAACAGCACCGAGATCCCGTCCGCGACGCGGTTGGTGGTGACCAGGTCTGGGCGGCCGTCGACGTCGAGGTCGGCGGCGTGCACCTCGGTCGGCGTCGTGCCGGTGCCCAGGGTCGCGGCCGGGACGAAGGTGCCGTCGCCGTTGCCCAGCACGGCCACCGAGTCGGCGCCCGCCACGCTGACGGCGAGGTCCTGGTCGAGGTCGAGGTCGAGGTCCGCCACGGCCACCCCGAACGGGTTCGGGCCGACGGCCTGCGCGGTGGGGGCGCCGAACGTGCCGCCGCCGTTGCCGCGCAGGATGGAGACGGTGCCCGCGCCGAAATCGGCGGTGGCGAGGTCGACGCGGCCGTCGCCGTCGAAGTCGCCCGCGGCGATGTCGATCGGGTTGGCGCCGGTCGGGTACGCGACCGGTGGGGCGAAGCTGCCGTTGCCCGCGCCCTTGAACACCGAGACCGTGCCGGTGAAGAACCCGCCGATCGCGATGTCGACCTTGGCGTCGCCGTCGAGGTCGCGCAGCACCACACCGCGCGAGTAGCCGCCGGACGCGAGGTCGGTGCCCGCGCCGAGCGTGCCGTCGCCCGCGCCGAGCAGCACGGTGATGCCGTCCGGCCTGCTGATGACCACGTCCGCGCGGCCGTCGCCGTTCAGGTCGCCCGCCTTGATGCCCTCCGCGCCGCCGGACACCGGGAACTCCGCGCGGGGGTCGAAGGTGCCGTCGCCCACGCCGAGCAGGACGGACACCGCGTTCGCCACGGTGACCGCGACATCGGCGCGGCCGTCGCCGTTGAAGTCGGCGGTGGTGACGCCGGTGGGCTCATTGCCGGGGAACACCCCGGTGCGCGGGCCGAACGCGCCCGCACCCGTGCCCAGCAGAACGGTCAGTTCCGCCTGGAACCGGTCCGCGGTGATCAGGTCGGGCCTGCCGTCGCCGTTGAGGTCGGCGTCGACCACGGCTTCCGGGTGATTGCCGGTCGCGTAGTCCGCGCGCGGCGCGAACGTGATCGGGTTGGCCGCGGCGGCCGGGACCGCGAGCGCGGTCATCGCCGCTGCCGCGCTGGTCAGGATCGTGATCACCCGTGCGCGTACGCGAACGGTCATCAGGGCTACCTCCGGTGGGAGCGCAGGAGAAGGATGCGTCTCAAGCGAAATCGCTCCCCGGGGTCAGTCCGTTTCGGTGCGCGACCTGCCCGGCAGGAAGATCCACCGACGAGCGGCTGGGACCGGCCCCGGCTCACGGCAGCAGGCTCGCGGCGACCGTCGCGCCGAGTTCGCGGCAGCGGGCCAGGTCGCCCTTCGACGGTTCTCCGTGCACCACAACGGATTCGGCTGCCCGCACCCACGACAGACCCTTGGTGATGCCCTCGATGGCGGCCACGGCGCCCTCGGTGCCCTGGTTGCCGTGCACGTAGTACCCGAAGGGCCTGCCGCGGGTGGCGTCCAGACACGGGTAGTACACGGTGTCGAAGAAGTGCTTGAGCGCGCCCGACATGTACCCGATGTTCGCCGGGGTACCTAGCACGAGTCCGTCCGCCGCCAACACGTCCGACGCGGTCGCCGACAGTGCGGGACTGCGCCGCACCTCGACCTCCGCCAGCTCCGGGTCGTTCGCCCCGGACAGCACGGCCTCGAACATCGCCTGCAGGGCGGGCGACGGGGTGTGGTGCACGATCAGCAGCCTCGGCATCAGGTCAGGATCTCCGACACCGCCGCTGCCAGGTCGTCGAGCAGCGCGTTCGCCTGTCCGCGGGCCGATTCCAGGTCGTCCGGCCCGGCCACCGGGGCCACGACCTGCAGGTACGACTTGATCTTCGGCTCGGTCCCGGACGGCCGGACGACGACCCGCACCCGGTCGCCGGTGAAGCGCAGCACGTCCGCGCCCGGCCGCAGGTCGGCCATCGTCACCGCGACCCCGGCCAGCTCGGCGGGCGGTTCCGCGCGCAGTGACGCCATGAGCTGCCCGATCCGGCCGAGATCGGTCACCCGCACCGAGACCTGCCTGGTCACGTGCACGCCGTGGGCGAGCGCGAGGTCGTCGAGGGCGTCGGTCAGGCCGCGGCCCGCCGCCTTGAGCGTGGCCGCGAGGTCGCAGGCCAGCACCGCGGCGGAGATCCCGTCCTTGTCCCGCACCGAATCCGGGTCGACGCAGAGGCCGAGCGCCTCCTCGTAGGCGTACACCAGGCCGGTGCCCGCCCCGTCGCCCGCCCGCACCAGCCATTTGAACCCGGTGAGCGTGGCATCGTAGCGCACGCCGTGTTTCGCCGCGATCGACTCCAGTAGCGACGACGACACGATCGTGTTGGCCGCCAACGGGTCCGGGTGTGCCACACGGTCCACAGTGGACAAAATGTGCTCGCCGAGCAGTGCGCCGGTCTCGTCGCCGAGCAGCATCCGCCACGATCCGTCGCGATCCCGGATGCCCACCGCGCAGCGGTCCGCGTCCGGGTCGAGCGCGATCGCCAGGTCGGCGTCCACTTCGGACGCACGGGCGAGCAGCAGGTCGGTCGCGCCCGGCTCCTCCGGGTTGGGGAACGGCACCGTCGGGAACTCCGGGTCGGGCACGGACTGCTCGGCAACCAGGCTCACGTCCACGAACCCGGCCCGGTTCAGCGCGAGGGCCAGCGGACCCGCGCCGACGCCGTGCAGCGCGGTCGCGGCCACCTTGAGCGTGCGCGCGGTTCCCTTGGGCAGCAGGGAAACCCGGTCGAGATAGGCGTCGAGCACGTCGTCGCCCAGCGTCGTCCACGTGTCGGCACGCGGCACCGACACCGCGGCGGGCACACCGCGGATCGCGGCCTCGATCTCCCGGTCCGCGGGCGGCACGAGCTGCGCCCCCGCGTCGAGGTAGAGCTTGTACCCGTTGTCCGCGGGCGGATTGTGCGACGCGGTGATCTGCACCCCCGCCACAGCACCGAATTTACGCACCGCGAACGCCACTACCGGTGTGGGCAGCGGATGGGGCAGCGCCCGCACGTCGAAACCCGCTGCCGCCAACACCCCTGCCGCGTCGGCGAAGAACGTCTCGGACCCGTGCCGGGCGTCGCGGCCCACGATGACCGTGCCGCCCGCGTGCCCGTTCGCGGTCAGCCACGCGGCGAGCCCCGCCGTGGTGCGGATGACCACCGCGCGGTTCATCCCGTTGGGGCCCGCCCGCACCGGCCCGCGCAGCCCGGCGGTGCCGAAGGTGAGCGGCCCCGCCATCCGGTCGCGCAGGTCCTCGACGGCCGCGGCGTTGCCGCCCATGGCCGCCGCGGCGATCTTCTGCAGTTCGAGTTTGCTGTCGGCGTCCGGGTCGTCCGCCATCCATCGGAAGGCCCGGTCGCGCAGGTCGGAGGGCAGCGCCGTCACGACCGGACGACCAGCTCGCGCAGCAGCGTGCCCATCTTCCCGGCGGCGATTCGCCCCGCCTCCAACACTTCCTCGTGGTTGAGCGGCTCGCCGGTGATGCCCGCCGCCAGGTTCGTCACCAGCGACAGGCCGAACACCTCGACGCCCGCCGCGCGCGCCGCGATGGCCTCCAGCACGGTCGACATGCCGACCAGGTCGGCGCCCAGCGCGCGCAGCATGTGGATCTCCGCGGGGGTCTCGAAGTGCGGCCCCGGCAGGCCCGCGTACACCCCCTCGACCAGCGTCGGGTCGATCTCGCGGGCGAGGCCGCGCAGCCGCGGTGAGTACAGGTCGGTGAGGTCCACGAAGTTCGCCCCGACCAGCGGCGAGCGCGCGGTGAGGTTCAGGTGGTCGCTGATCAGCACCGGCTGGCCGACCTCGATGCCCTCGCGCAGGCAGCCCGCGGCGTTGGTCAGCACCACGGTGCGCACGCCCGCGGCCGCCGCCGTGCGCACGCCGTGCACCGCGCGCGCCACGCCGTGGCCCTCGTAGAGGTGCGTCCGGCCGAGCACGACCAGCACCCGCTTGCCCTCGACCTGGACCGAGCGGATGGTGCCGCCGTGGCCCTGCACGGTCGGCGCGAGGAAGCCGGGCAACTCGGCCATCGGCACCTCGGCGACCGGCGTGCCCAGTTCGTCCGCCGCCGGGCGCCAGCCCGACCCGAGGATCAGCGCGAGGTCGTGGCGGTCCGCCGCGGTGCGTTCCGCAAGCGCTTGAGCAGCCTGCTCGGCCACCGCCTGCGGGTCTGTGTCGATGTCGATTCCGGTCACGGCGGGGAGCCTACGCGGGCCGCGGACCCGGCCATGCGCCGCGAACGCAAGTCCGACCGTTACGACGTGCCGCTGCTCAGGTTCGGTCCCGGCTCGGCATGACTCCCACCAGATGCAGTTGGCTACCCAGTCGTCGATGCACTCATCAATGGTATACTCAATTTTGGTACTATTGAAGGTGGGAGCATGGCGGGATTCGTCGGCCGCAAGCGCGAGCTGCGGCTGCTGAGCGAGGAACTGGCCGCCGTTCGTGCCGTCGGGACGGGACGTTGCCTGCTCCTCCGTGGACGCCGAAGGGTCGGCAAGTCCCGACTGGTGGAGGAGTTCATCGAGCGGGCGGCCGTGCCCGCGGTGTTCTACTCGGCCGCCGGGGTCCCAGTAGAGCGCGAACTCGCCCAGTTCTCCGGTGCGGTGCTCGAATCGGACCTGCCCGGCCGGGAGCAGTTCACCGACGTCGGCCTCCGGTCCTGGGACGCCGCGCTGCGCCTGCTCACCGACGCGTTGCCCGACACCGGACCCAGCGTTGTCGTGCTTGACAAGGTGCCTTATCTCGTCGCCAACGACTCCGGGTTCGAGGGGACGTTGCAGCGGGCGTGGGACCGCGTCCTGTCCCGCAAGCCCGTGTTGCTGATCCTCGTCGGCTCCGATCTGTCCATGATGGAGGCGCTCAACACCTACGGCCGACCGTTCCACCAGCGGGGCGTTCCGCTAGTGCTGGATCCGCTCGACCCGGCGGAAGTCGGCGAGATGCTGGACCTCGGGCCCGCGACCGCCTTCGACGCCCACCTGGTCACCGGCGGGCTTCCCCTGGTGTGCGCGGAATGGCCCCGCGGTGGAACGGTCCGCGAGTTCCTGGCGCACGCGCTCGGTAGGCAGACCTCCGCGCTCGCGGTCTCCGCGGAACTGGCCCTCGCGGCCGAGTTCCCGACCGAGACCCAGGCGCGGCAGGTGTTGACGGCCATCGGCGCGGGTGAGCGGACCCGAGCCTCGATCGGCCGCGCGGTCGAGCTGCCGCATGCGTCGTTGGACCGGGCACTGAAGTTGTTGATCGAGAAGCGGGTCGTGGCGGCGGAACGGCCGCTGTCCACCGTGCCGTCGAAGGAGACCCGTTACCGGGTCGCCGATTCCTACCTGCGGTTCTGGCTGAACTTCCTCGCCCCGCACCGCGACGAACTCGACCGCGGCCGCGGTGATCGCGTGCTCGACCGGATCGACGCCGGGTGGACGAGCTGGCGCGGACGGGCGATCGAACCGGTGATCCGCGAGGCGCTGCTGCGCATTCTGCCCGGCGCGGACCCGGTCTCGGTCGGCGGCTACTGGACCCGGACGAACGAGGTCGAGGTCGACCTCGTCGGCGCCGACCGGTCGCCGGTCGCGCGCGAGATCAGGTTCGTCGGTTCGATCAAGTGGCTGGAGCGGCGCGCGTTCGACCACCACGACCTGGCCGAGTTGATCGTGCACCGCGACCGGGTTCCCGGCACGGACAGGGACACGCCGCTGATCGTCGTCAGCCGGGCGGGCTCGAAGGTGGGCGACGCCGTGCGGGCCTACGGTCCCGCGGACCTGATCGCCGCCTGGCACTAGCCACTAGCCGAGGCGGAAATCCGGGGCGATCCGGGCGAACAGCTCCCGCCTGCCGCTGTCCTCCTGCTCGATCGGCACCGTCACGGTCACCACCCACAGGTCCGCGCCGATCGGCAGGACGTTGGCGAACGCGGCTCGGTTCGCGTCCCCGGCCGCCGCGTCGGCGGCGACCTCCACCGTGCGGTAGGTCAACTGACGCGCGGGTTCCGGGGTGCCCGCGCCCGGCACCGTCACCGTTGTCGAACCGACCTCCCGGTAGCCGGGCGCGCGGGTCGCGAGCACGCGCAGGTACTGGTCGACGGTGTAGTCGGGGTAGAAGTTCGGGAACCGCTCCACCACGAGCGACGCGGTGCCGTCCGGCGACACCCAGTGCACGCGGGTGCTGTTCGGCATGGTCTTGGTCGCGCGCTGCTCCACGAACTTCACCCAGTCCCGCGGCACCGGCACGGCGAACCCGCCGCCCTGCTCGCCCGCGAGGGTGGCGGCGTCGGCGGACCGCACGACCAGCTCCCGCACCGGCGCCGCCGCCTGCGACGTCCCCGGCCCCGGCCGCGCGGGCGGCAGCACCGGCGCCCCGCCCACGACCCTGGCCAGCGCGAACCCACCCCCCGTCGCGCCCGCGAACAGCAGGACCGCCAGGCAGGCGAGCACCACGGTCCGCAGGGCACCCCGCCCGCGCGGCGCCTGCCTGCCGCCGAACGGCAGCGGTCCGGGCACGGGTGCCAGCGGCAGGCTCGGCGAGCTGACGAGGTCGGCGGGCGGCGCGGCGGCGACCGGCGCGGTGACCACGGTCGGGGCGTCCGGGGGCGGCGCGGGCGCGTTCATCGTCAGCGTCGCGAAGACCGTGCTGCCCGGCACCGGTTGCAGCGCGTGCAGCAGCTCGCGCACCTGGGCGAGCGGCATTCGCGCCGCCGGGTCCTTCACCATCAGCGCGGCGATCACCGCCCGCAGCGGACCAACGTAGTTGGGCACCGGCACCTCGCCGTGCACCACCTGCGCCAGGATCTCCAACACCGGCCCGTCCGGGTCGTACGGCGCGCGCCCGTCGACCGCCGCGAACAGGGTCGCGCCCAGGCCCCACAGATCCGCGCGCGGCGTGACCTCCCCGCCCGAGACGATCTCCGGGGCGATGTACGCGGGGGAGCCGAGCATGATCCCCGCGCGGGTCAGCGTCCGCTCCGAGACGTTGCGGGCGATGCCGAAGTCGGTCAGCTTCACCCGGCCGTCCGAGCCGACGAGCACGTTGCCCGGCTTGACGTCGCGGTGGGTGATGCCCGCCTCGTGCGCCGCCTGGAGCCCGGCGGCGACCGCGTCGGCCACCACGGCGGCCTGCGTGGTGTCCATCGGCCCGTTCGACCGCAGGAGCTGCGCGAGGCTCGTCGCGGGCATGTACTCCATCACCACGAACGGCTCGTCGCCCTCGCGCGCGACGTCGTGCAGAGTGATCACGTTCGGGTGGGACAGCACGGCGATCGCGCGCGCCTCGCGCAGGGTGCGTTCGCGCAGTTCGTCCGCCTCGGCCTGGGGAATGCCCGGCGGCAGCCGCACCTCCTTGACCGCGACCGGTCGCCGCAGGTACTCGTCGTAGGCCGCCCACACGGTGCCCATGGAGCCCTGGCCGAGCAGCCGCCGCAGGCGGTACCGGCCCGCCACCAGGCGTTGCGCCTGCTCTGGAGTGGACACCGGCCCATTGTCGCCGACCAAGCCGTCGTGACGCGGTGAAGTCGCCTGCGCAACCGCATCGTTAACCGCGATCAGCCTCACAGCGCTCTCACCTGGTGCCGCCGCCGGGTTTCCGTAGCATTGCGGGCCATGACATCCCCCTCCGCGCCGCAGGCCGTGCCGGACGAGCTGATCCTCGCGGGTGAGTTCGCCGGGGCCGCGCGCGAGCAGTGGCAGGACCTGGTCGCGGGCGTGCTGCGCAAGTCGGGCGCGCTCCCCGAGGGCTTCGACGGCGCGGTCGAGTCGCTGCTGACCAGCCGGACCTACGACGGGATCGTCGTCGCGCCGCTCTACACCGCCGAGGACGCCGCGCCGTCCGGCGGGTTCCCCGGTCTGCCGCCGTTCGTGCGCGGCGGCCGCCCCGAGGGACAGGTGGCCACCGGCTGGGACGTCCGGTCGCGGCACGCCGACCCGGACCCGGCCGCCGCGCGCGCGGCCGTGCTCGCCGACCTGGAGCACGGCGTCACCTCGCTCTGGCTCGTCGTGGGCGAGGCGGGCCTGCCCGTGTCCGCGCTCGGCGACGTGCTGGCGGAGGTCTACCTCGACCTCGCGCCGGTCACTCTGGACGCGGGCGCGGAGTTCGCCGCGGCCGCCGAGGAACTGCTGCGCGTGCACGCCGACAAGGGCGTCCCGGCCAGCGAGGTGAAGGGCAACCTCGGCGCCGACCCGCTGGGCCACCACGCCCGCACGGGCGCGGGCGCCGACCTCGACGGGGCCGCCGCGCTCGCGGTGCGCGCCGCCGCGGCGTACCCGAGGCTGCGCTCGATCGTGGTCGACGGCCTGCCGTTCCACCAGGCAGGCGGGTCCGACGCCGAGGAACTCGGCGCGAGCCTGGCCGCGGGCGTGGCCTACCTGCGCGCGCTCACCGCCGCCGGGCTCGACGTCGACGCCGCCGCCGCGCAGCTCGACTTCCGCTACGCCGCCACCGCCGACCAGTTCCTCACGATCGCCAAGTTCCGTGCGGCGCGCCGACTCTGGGCGCGGGTCACCGAGGTCAGCGGCGGCGCTGTCGCGCAGCGCCAGCACGCGGTCAGCTCGCCCGCGATGATGACCAGGCGCGACCCGTGGGTGAACATGCTGCGCACCACGCTCGCCTGCTTCGGCGCGGGCGTCGGCGGTGCGGACGCGGTCACCGTGCTCCCGTTCGACGCCGCGCTCGGCCTGCCCGACGCGTTCGCCCGGCGGGTCGCCCGCAACACCCAGGCGGTGCTGCTCGAAGAGTCCAAACTGGCCGGTGTGATCGACCCGGCCGGTGGTTCCTGGTACGTGGAAAGCCTTTCCGACGAGCTGGCCAAGGCGGCGTGGTCGTGGTTCACCGAGATCGAGCGCGCGGGCGGGCTGCTCGCCGCGCTCGACTCGGGGCTCGTCGCGGACCGGCTCGGCGCCACCTGGGCGGCCCGCTCGGCGAACCTCGCCACCCGGGTGGACGCGATCACCGGGGTCAGCGAGTTCCCGAACCTGGCGGAGAAGTCGTTGTCCCGCAAGGCGGAACCGGCTCGGCCCGGCGGCGGCCTGCCCGCGGTACGCTACGCCGAGGCGTACGAGGAACTGCGCGACCGTTCCGATAGGACACTGGCGGAGACGGGCGCGCGGCCGAAGGTCTTCCTGGCCACCCTCGGCCCGGTCGCCGCGCACACCGCGCGCGCGAGCTTCGCGGCCAACCTGTTCCAGGCGGGTGGCATCGAGACCGTCGCGGGGGGTGTCGCCACCGACGCCGAGACGGTCGCCGCGCGGTTCGCCGGGAGCGGCGCGACCGTGGCCTGTCTGTGCGGCTCGGACAAGAGCTACGCCGACCTGGCCGGGCCCGCCGCCGAGGCGCTCAAGGCGGCGGGAGCGGCGCAGGTGCTGCTGGCAGGCAAGCCAGCCGACGGCCTACTGCGGTCCGGTGTGGACGGTTTCGTCTTCGTCGGCTGCGACACCCTGAAGATCCTGCGCGCCACCCTGGAGACGTTGGGAGCAAAGGCATGACGATTCCCGACTTCGCCGCCGTCGAGCTCGGCGAGCCCGCCGCGGGCAGCGCCGCGGACTGGCAGGACGCGTTGCACGCGAGCACCGGCAAGGGTGCCGACGCGCTCGCCTGGGAAACCCCGGAAGGCATCGGCGTGAAGCCGGTCTACGCCGCGGAAGACCTGGCGGGCCTGGACTTCCTGGCCACCTACCCGGGCATCGCGCCGTACCTGCGCGGCCCGTACCCGACGATGTACGTCAACCAGCCGTGGACGATCCGGCAGTACGCCGGGTTCTCCACCGCCGAGGAGTCCAACGCCTTCTACCGGCGCAATCTCGCGGCAGGTCAAAAAGGACTGTCGGTGGCCTTCGATCTCGCCACCCACCGCGGCTACGACTCCGACCACCCGCGCGTTTCCGGCGACGTCGGCATGGCGGGCGTCGCGATCGACTCGATCTACGACATGCGCCAACTTTTCGACGGCATTCCGCTCGACAAGATGAGCGTGTCGATGACCATGAACGGCGCCGTGCTGCCGGTGCTCGCGCTCTACGTCGTCGCCGCCGAGGAACAGGGCGTCGCGCCCGAACAGCTTGCCGGGACCATCCAGAACGACATCCTCAAAGAGTTCATGGTCCGCAACACCTACATCTACCCGCCGCGGCCCTCGATGCGGATCATCTCCGACATCTTCGCCTACAGCTCGCAGCACATGCCCAAGTACAACTCGATCTCCATCTCCGGCTACCACATGCAGGAGGCCGGGGCGACCGCCGACCTGGAACTGGCCTACACCCTCGCCGACGGCGTGGAGTACATCCGGGCCGGTCGCGAAGCCGGGCTCGACGTCGACCGGTTCGCGCCGCGGCTGTCGTTCTTCTGGGCCATCGGCATGAACTTCTTCATGGAGGTCGCCAAGATGCGCGCGGCCCGACTGCTGTGGGCCAAGCTGGTCAAGCAGTTCGAGCCCGCTGACGTCAGGTCGTTGAGTTTGCGAACCCATTGCCAGACCTCGGGTTGGTCGCTGACCGCGCAGGACGTCTACAACAACGTCGCCCGCACCTGCGTCGAGGCGATGGCCGCCACCCAGGGGCACACCCAGTCGCTGCACACCAACGCCCTCGACGAGGCGCTGGCGCTGCCGACCGACTTCTCCGCGCGCATCGCCCGCAACACGCAACTGTTGCTGCAACAGGAATCCGGCACCACTCGCGTCATCGATCCCTGGGGCGGCAGCGCTTTCGTCGAACGGCTCACCTATGACCTGGCGCGCAAGGCATGGGGCCACATCAGCGAGGTCGAGGCCGCGGGCGGGATGGCGCAGGCCATCGACGCGGGCATCCCGAAGCTGCGCATCGAGGAGGCCGCCGCCCGCACCCAGGCGCGCATCGATTCCGGGCGCCAGCCGGTGATCGGCGTCAACAAGTACCGCGTGTCCGAGGACGAGCAGATCGACGTGCTCAAGGTCGACAACGCGGGCGTGCGCACCCAGCAGGTCGAGAAACTGCGCAGGCTGCGCGCGGAACGGGACTCCGCCGACGTCGAGCGCGCGCTCAACGCACTGACCAACGCCGCGAACAGCGACGGCAATCTGCTGGAACTGACCATCGACGCCGCCCGCGCCAAGGCCACCGTCGGCGAGATCTCCGAGGCGCTGGGCAAGGTCTGGGGCAGGCACTCCGCGCAGATCCGTACCATCTCCGGTGTGTACCGCGACGAGGTCGGCCAATCGTCCACTGTGGACGACGCGCGCCGCGTGGTGGACGCCTTCGCCGAGGCCGAGGGCCGCAGGCCGCGCATCCTGGTCGCCAAGATGGGCCAGGACGGGCACGACCGCGGCCAGAAGGTGATCGCCACCGCGTTCGCCGACCTCGGCTTCGACGTCGACGTCGGCCCGCTGTTCTCCACCCCGGACGAGGTCGCGCGCCAAGCCGTCGAGGCCGACGTGCACATCGTCGGGGTCAACTCGCTCGCCGCGGGCCACCTCACCCTGGTGCCCGCGCTGCGCGCGGAACTGGCCGACCTCGGCCGCGACGACATCATGATCGTCGTCGGCGGCGTCATCCCGCCGCAGGACTTCGCCGCCCTGCACGACGCGGGCGCCGCGGCGATCTTCGGCCCCGGCACCGTCATCGCCGACGCCGCCGCCGAACTGCTGGGCAAGCTGGCCGAGCAGCACGGACACGAGCTTGGCTAAGCGGATCGACGTCGCCGAGTACGCCAAGGGCGTGCTCGGCGGCGACCGCGGCGTGCTGTCGCGGGCGATCACCCTGGTCGAGTCACGCCGCGCGGACCACCGGGCGCTCGCCCAGGAACTGCTGGTCGAGCTGCTCCCGCACGCGGGCGGCGCGCACCGGGTCGGCATCACCGGGGTCCCGGGCGTCGGCAAATCCACCTTCATCGACGCCCTCGGCTCCACCCTGACCCAGGCGGGCCACCGGGTCGCCGTCCTCGCCGTCGACCCGTCGTCCACCCGCACGGGCGGCAGCATCCTCGGCGACAAGACCCGCATGGCGCGGCTCGCGGTCGACCCGGCCGCGTTCATCCGGCCCTCGCCCACCTCGGGCACGCTCGGCGGGGTCGCCAAGGCCACCCGGGAGACCATCGTGCTGATGGAGGCCGCGGGCTACGACACGGTGCTGGTGGAGACAGTCGGCGTCGGCCAGTCCGAGACCACCGTCGCCAACATGGTCGACTGCTTCCTGCTCCTCACCCTCGCCCGCACCGGCGACCAGCTCCAGGGCATCAAGAAGGGCGTGCTGGAACTCGCCGACGTCATCGCGGTCAACAAGGCCGACGGCGACCGCGTTCGCGAGGCCCAGCAGGCCGCCCGCGAGCTGGCCGGGGCGCTGCGCCTGCTGCGCGCGCCCGAGGCGACCTGGAGTCCGCCCGTGCTCACCTGCAGCGGCCAGGAGAACACCGGCCTGGACACCCTGTGGGCGCAGATCGAGCTGCACCACAAGGCCCTGTCGGAGACCGGTGAACTGGCCGAGAAACGCCGCCGCCAACAGGTCGACTGGACGTGGTCGATGGTGCGCGACACGCTGCTGTCGCGGTTACGCGAGCACCCGAAGGTCCGCGCCATGACCCCCGACCTCGAACAGCGGGTCCGCGACGGTGAGCTGACCGCCACGCTGGCCGCGGAACAGATCCTGCTGGCCTTCGCCGACAGTGAGCGGGCCGACTAATCTGGTCACTGTCTCCTCTCCCCGATCTGGAGGGCCGGAAATGCCCGTGCGCATGACCAGGCTGCTGCTCGGTGTGCTCCTCGCCGCCCTCGTCACCCTCGGCGCCGCCCCCCTTGCCGCCGCCGTCGCCCAACCTCCGGCCACCGACGCCCCGCTCACCGACGCGCCCGCGGGTCCGCGGCTCGACCCCCCGACCGAGGCCGACGCGGCCAAGTCGAAGGACAAATTGATCATCGGCGTCACCGCGCTGGTCCTGCTCGGCGTCGTGGTCTACGGCAACCGCGTACGCGCGAAGCGCCGCAAGACGACCCCGTCGTAACCGTGAGTACGACAATCGGCCGCCACCGCGCCGCCGAAGGGCCGACCACGCGCAGTTCACCCGAGATGAACAACCGGTCATCTCGATCATCGAACAGCCAGGCTGAACGCGCGCAGGCCACTCGTCGCAGCGGCACTACCGGCGAACCGCTCGACCAGGTTCGGCACGCCCTGCGCCTGCCCACCATGCGGCAGGATCGACCACGATGAGTATCGAGACCACACCCGGAGGGGTCGCGTGACTGTGCTGGATTCGCGGCCCGACATGCCCGCGGAAGGCGGCAGGAGCGCCCGCGCGGCCGCCGCCGGGAGGGACCCTGCTGTGCTGATCACCCCCAGTGGGGTCACTATGCCCACTGTGGAGGATCTCGGCGCGGGTCGCGGGCCCGAATGGCTCGACCAGTGGCTCGCGGCCAACACCGCCGACGTGGTGGCCTGGTTCCGGCACATCCACGCTCATCCTGAGCTGTCCCGCCAGGAGTTCGCCACCACCGAGCTGGTCGCCGGCCTGCTCAAGTCGTTCGGCCTGCAGCCCGAGCTGCTGCCCGCGGGCAACGGCCTGATCTGCGACGTCGGCGAGGGCGAGCGCTGCGTGGCCCTGCGCGCCGACATGGACGCGCTGCCGCTGACCGAGGCCACCGACCTGCCCTACGCCGCCACCGTGCAGGGCGCCTCGCACGCCTGCGGCCACGACGCGCACACCACGGTCCTGCTGGCCACTGGCATCGCCCTGGCGGCGGCACCGGAGCTGCCCGGACGCGTCCGGCTGATCTTCCAGCCCGCCGAGGAAGTCATGCCCGGCGGCGCCCTCGACGTCATCGACGCGGGCGCCCTCGACGGCGTCGAGCGGATCTTCGGCCTGCACTGCGACCCGCGGCTGGAGGTGGGCCGGGTCGGCACCCGGGTCGGTGCGATCACCTCCGCCACCGACCTGCTGGAGCTGCGCCTCACCTCGCCGGGCGGGCACACCTCCCGCCCGCACCTCACCGCCGACCTGGTGCACGCGCTCGGCACCGTGATCACCGGCCTGCCCGCGCTGCTGTCCCGGCGCATCGACCCGCGCTCGGGCACGGTGCTGGTGTGGGGCGCGGTCCACGCTGGCGAGGCGGCCAACGCCGTCCCGCAGGACGGCCTGCTGCGCGGCACCCTGCGCACCGGCGACCACGACGTCTGGGCCGACCTCGAACCCCTGGTCGCGGGCCTCGTGCAGTCGCTGCTCGCCCCCACCGGAGTCGGCTTCGAGCTGCTCCACCACCGCGGCGTCCCCCCGGTCATCAACGATCGGGAGAGCACGCACCTGCTGCGCACGGGCATCGAGACCGCGCTCGGGGAGGACGCCCTGGCGGGCACCAAGCAGTCCTCCGGCGGCGAAGACTTCGGCTGGTACCTCGAACACATCCCCGGCTCCTTCATGCGCCTCGGCGTCTGGCCGGGTGATGGCCCCATGCGCGACCTGCACCAGCCGACGTTCCAACTGGACGAACGCGCCCTGCTGACCGGCATCCGCGTCATGACCCACACCGCGCTGGCCGCCCTGGCTTGACGTCAGCTCGCGGTCAGGTCGTCATCAGCGGCCTCGGGCACACTTGGTTCCAGCAAGCCAAGGAGAGGTGCCCGGAGTGGTTTAACGGGTTCCTGTTTCAGGAAGGGCCTCGGCCCGCGCAGGTTCGAATCCTGCCCTCTCCGCCACCAGCAACGCGGCTACACTCCGGTTGGGCAGGGAATGTCGTCATTGAAGTCGGTCGGTGAACAGCAGACAACCCGCATGTCCACATAGCGTGCGCCGTTCAACCAGAAACTCCACACCACACTACGACCACTCTTGAGTCGTTCCACAGCGTCAAGTGCCCGCTCCTCGGGTGTGGAAGCCCAGTCCGGCACGGGGTACATCTTCGGCGGAAGTTGGGCGTGTTCATTCACCAACCATTGCGCGGCCGGGTTTACCTTCAGCCAGGTGCCTTTGACGAATGATCGAGGTTTCATCAATGTATGGTTGACGACATAGGGCAGTTGGCCCGCACCCGCGAACATCGGGTGGTTGGACCGCTTGGTTGCGTCCGAGGGCAACACGTCCTTGCCATCGCCCTGCCACACGTAGCCATGCCAGTGCATGAATCCTCCAGACCCACGACGACCCCGGGTGGTATTCGTCGCTACGAGATGCCGTATTCCGCTGACCTGTCGGCGACGAAGGCGCGGATCTCGGCTGCGGTGAAACGCAACTCGCCCGCCGAGTGGTTCTTCGAGTCGCGCAGGACCACAGTCCCGGCGCTGCCAGGGACCAGCGCGAACTCCACGCAGGATTCCTCGTTGCCATCGCCGGATGTCTGGTCGCCCGTGTTGCCGCCACAGGGCTTGGTCCAACTCAGCTCAGTCAGTTTCTCGTCGTACAGGCTCACGATGTGCTCCTCCAGTTAAGCGAGTGTCTGTAGCCATTGCCGGTCTGGAACGGGCTTGCTGCCGTCGAAAGGATGGGCAAGCCGGCAACGGACATGACTCGACAGTAAGGCAAACCGTTGTGGTGCGCGGTATTCAGTCGCCATTCCGCATGAACTCGGCAGCGACACCGTGCAGGAACGCGCGTGCCGCCGAATCTGTGAGTGCGCGGCCGAGAAAGTAGTCGAACAGATTGCGGTGGTAGGCGATCTCCAGCGGATCGCGCAGACTGATGCCGCCGGAGAATGTCTCGACGGTCACCAGTCGCTCGTCGTATATGACGAAGATGTTCAAGGGCGAGGCAGACACTTCCACCGATTGGGGAAGGACGGCCAGTTCGACATTGGGCCTCGCCGAGATCTCGGCCATGTGTTGTAGCTGCTCAACCATCACCGGCGCAGGCGCCCGCTTCCACCGCACCGCCTGTTCAGTCAGCAAGAACGAAAAGCGCCGGGAGCGGTCGTCCAGAATGGCCTGACCGGCGAGGCGTGTTTCGAGAATCCGTTCGACATCGTACGACGGCCTACCGGCGACTATTGGCGTGAGTACGCGACGCGCATACGCACGGGCTTGGAGTAGTCCAGTCGGAATTGCCGGAAGGAAGTAGCGCACAACCGATGCGGATTTTCCAAGGGCATTCAACTCCTCCTGTCGTCGCCACAGTCCGATCCGCGCGTAGGCGCGCGATGAGGTGTAGTCGACATTAGCCCGACGTGCCAGTGAGACAAGGCTCGTCGCGATGTCGGGGGGAACCTCCAATGCGGTCAGAATGCGTTCGACATCGATGACAGTGGGTAGCGTCCGCCCGGTCTCGATCCGGCTGATCTTCGCTTGACTCATGGCGCACCGGACGGCCAACCTCTCCCCGGAAAGGCCAGCCGCCTTGCGCAACTCCCGGAGCGTCTGAGCGAGTTCGGATCGCTCCGCGTCCTGGCGGTCAGGCTCGATACTCACCGAATGGTACGGACTCCTTCACCGCGATGGTGCTCCACTGGACATACCGCTCGATCTCGTTCGGCTCCGCCAGAGTGCGGCCGAGAAATGAGCCGTCGTCGTGATAGTGGAGCAGGAGAACGGTGGAGTCGTCGAACATCCAGAAATCCTGATTCGGGAGGTCGGGTGTTCGTTCGGTGACGTCCAGGATTCGATAGCTCTCACCCGCCTCGATGTTGGCCGGGATCGACCACGACAGGCCGTATCGCACGTATTCCGTCATCGGCCGACGGATGAGGCGCACTCTTTGCATCGACTTGCCGCACGCGATATTGGTGCGCACCAGGCTGTGCCAAGCCGCCTGCGCTTCGTCGGCCTCCGGTTTTGGTTCACCCGCAAGAAAGCGGGCGATGCGGGCCTGCTCGCGCACGATTCGGTAGACTTGGCGCGTCTCCAGCCGAAACGCCGACCGCGCGAAGTTTCGGAACAGGTCACCGAAGCCGTCACCAGCCGAGGACACGGACGGCTTCCCTGACGAGATCGATCGGCAGTTCCACTGCTTGCTCGCCGTTGCCAAGGTGTAACCCATCCGCGCGGTGGACCGCGTCGCCTTGGAACACCAGCGTTTCCCGATCGGACACATGTATGGCTGGGCAGTGCTCCAGTTCGCATCCACCCGCCAGTTGGGTCAGTTTCATTGCCGCGTCCTCCTCGGGCGAACCTGTAGTCGAGACGCTACGCAGGGTTGGCATCCAGGACAATCGAGACCGGTGGCCAGTCACGTAGTCGCATAAATCAGAGGGATGCGCGCAGTGCGGCGTCCTTTGCCAGTACCAGCGACTCCAACTCCGCTTGGAAAGTCGCCATCCGGGTCCGCAGCCCCGGGTCCGACGCCGCGAGGATGCGCACGGCCAGCAGGCCCGCGTTCCGCGCCCCGTCGACCGACACCGTGGCCACTGGAACCCCAGCGGGCATCTGGACGATCGACAGCAGGGAGTCCAGGCCGTCGAGGTGTTTCAGGGCCACCGGCACGCCGATGACCGGCAGCACCGTGGCCGACGCGACCATGCCCGGCAGGTGGGCCGCGCCGCCCGCGCCCGCGATGATCACGCGCAGGCCGCGGTCGGCCGCCCCGCGGGCGTAGTCGAGCATGCGTTGGGGGGTGCGGTGCGCGGAGATCACGCTGACCTCGTGCGCCACGTCGAATTCGGCGAGGGCCTCGGCGGCGAGGCGCAGCACGGGCCAGTCGGAGTCGCTGCCCATGATCACGCCGACCGAGGGTGTTGACACAGTCACGTCGCTCCTAGGGCCCGTTTAAGATGTGGCGCACGCGATAGCCGCGCCGAGGCGGCCCCTGACGGCACGGACGAATCGCCCAAATACAACCCGGTATGAGAGACGATCCGTCCGCACCGCCAGGAACCACCTCGATCACGACTCTCACGCACCCCACACCTTAAACAGGCCCTAGTGGATGTCGTACCCATCGAGCCATTCGCCGTGGGAGAGCCAGTGGGCGGCCAGGGCGGCGCGGGGGCGCACATCGGCCATCGACGCGCCAAGCAGCGTCACGTGGCCGATCTTGCGACCCGGGCGCTCCTGCTTGCCGTAGAGGTGCACATGCGCGTCGCGGAAGCGGGCGAACAGGTGGTGCAGGCGCTCGTCTGGACCCATCTGCGGGGCGACCGGCGCGCCGAGGACGTTGGCCATCACGACCGCGGGCGCCACCGGGTCGGTCGCGCCGAGCGGGTAGTCGAGCACCGCGCGCAGGTGTTGCTCGAACTGCGAGGTCCGCGCGCCCTCGATGGTCCAGTGGCCCGAGTTGTGCGGACGCATCGCCAGCTCGTTGACCACCACACCGTCCTCGGTCTCGAACAGCTCCACAGCCAGCACGCCGACCACCCCCAGGGCGTTCGCGACGCGCAGCGCCAGCTCCTGGGCGGCTTCGGCGCGCTCCGGCGCCAGGTCGGGCGCGGGCGCCAGCACCTCGACGCAGATCCCGGCGCGCTGGACGGTCTCGACCAGCGGCCAGCACGCGCCCTGGCCGAAGGGGGAGCGGGCGACCAGCGCGGCCAGCTCGCGGCGCATGTCGACCCTCTGCTCCACCAGCAGCGGGGTGCCCGCGGCCAGCAGGTCGGGCACGGCGGACTCCGCATCGGCCGCCGAGTCGAGCATCCACACGCCGCGGCCGTCATAGCCGCCGCGGGCTGCCTTGAGGACGCAGGGGAAGCCGAACTTCAGCACGTCCGCGACCTCGGTGACCTCGGCGAACTCCGGGATCGGCAGCCCGAGCCCGGCGAGTTTGTGCCGCATGACCAGCTTGTCCTGGGCGTGCACGAGCGCGTCCGGCCCGGGGTGCACGGCGACGCCCTCGGCGACCAGGGCGCGCAGGTGCTCGGTGGGCACGTGCTCGTGGTCGAAGGTCAGCACATCGCAGCCTGCGGCGAAGGCGCGCAGCGCGTCGAGATCGGTGTGGTGGCCCAGGGTCACATTCGGCGACACCAGCGGCGCGGGCTCGTCGGCCGACACCGCGAGGACGTGCAGCGACTGTCCTAGCGCGACCGCGGCCTGGTGCGTCATCCGGGCGAGCTGCCCGCCGCCCACCATCCCGACCACGGGGAAACCGGTTCGTGCGTCCACGAGCAGGGGACTCTACTCAGCCCGCCGGAGGTGCCTGACCAGCACTATCGTTCCGGCGACCAGCGGCACCAGCAGGTAGGCGCTGCCGATCACGTACTCCAGCGGATTCCACTCGAACTCGACGGCTCTGCCGTTGCGCATCGCGAGCAGCACGCAGCTCGCGAACACGAGCACGACCGACCCCACCCCCGCGAACGCGACCCAGCGGGCGCGGCGGTCGGCGGGCAGCGGGTCGGGCAGGCGCGACAGCAGGAACACGACCAGCGGCACCGCCCACACCCAGTGGTGCGACCACGACACCGGGCTCACCAGTAGCCCGAGGAACGCGGTGACCAGCAGCGCGGGCAGCGCGCGCCCGGCCAGGTGCAGCCGCCGCACCCACAGCACGCACGGGATCGCCAGCAGCGCCCCGATCGGCAGCGCCACCCGCAGCGACCAGTCGGCGTTGTCGGTGAACCGCAGCACCAGGCCGTTGATCGACTGGTTGCCCGCCCAGAAGATCGGCCCGATGCGCTGCGGGTCCTGCACGGCGTGCCCCCAGAACTGCACCACATCGTGCCGGATGAGCAGGAACATCAAGCCCTGCAACACGAGGAACGTGCCGATCGCGCGCGCGGCGTCCGCGCGGCGGCCGGTGACCAGCAGATGCGCGACGAAGATCAGCGGGGTGAGCTTCACCGCGGCCGCCACGCCGATCAGCACCCCGCCGAAGCGGCGCGCGCGACCGTGCGCGGCGCCGATCACGAGCACGTCCACGACGACGAAGGCCATCAGGATCAGGTTGATCTGACCGAGGAAAACCGTGCGCCACACCGGTTCTATGCCCAGCAGCACGACGCCGAGCACCGCGACGCGGGTCGGAGTCATCCACTGTGGACGGTCGGGCAGCGCGGCGACGCACACCCTGATCACCAGCGTCATGGCCACAATGGACACCGCGCCGAGCAGCCCCCACGCGACCTGGGTCGGCACCATCGCCAGCGGCACGAACAGCAGCGCCGCCGTGGGCGGGTAGGTGAACGGGAGCCGCGCCCAGGACGGCTCGGCGCTGAGGAACAGGTTGTCGTAGAGCGGTTCGCCGTGCAGCAGCGCGACCGCGCCCGAGCGGTAGACCGCGTTGTCCACCCCGAGGTGCCAGCCCAGCAGCCAGCCGACGACACCCGCGACCACGCATACCGCCGGAAAGAACAACAGCACCGGCAGCTCGCGCGGCGACCGGGTGCGCGCGGGCGCCAAGGCGTGCTCAGTCACCCCGACAGCAAACCATGCGCCCGCTCAGGCCCGGCTCACCCCATGCACGAGCCGCAGCGCGGCGGCCTCGGTCACCGGCAGCCGCTCGACCCGCACCTCCGGGCGCCGCGCGCTGCGCAACTCCGGGTCCACGGCGAGCCGGTCGGCGATCAGCCCGCGCGCGTCGGCCGCCCGCTCGGCCAGGCCGCCCTCGCGCTCGGCGAGCACCACCGCGACGGACGGGCCGAGCACGGCAACGCTCTCGCCGCCGTCGAACACCTGCCGCAGCACGTCGGCGACCAGCACCATCGCCATCAGCCGCGGCCAGCCCGCGACCCGGGACAGATCGACGCTGACGACCAGCAGCACGAACCGGTCGGACGGGCAGTACCCGTCGCGGACCGCCCGCCGGTAGACCTCGCCGAGGCGCACCCGCAGGTACTCCCCGGTGGCGAGCCCGGTCAGCGTCTCCACGGTCTCGGCGGCGCGCACCTCGCCCATCGCGGTGTCCGCCCAGGCCACCGCGGTGACCCGGAGCAGCTTCGCGGGCGTGGCGTCCGGGTCGGCCGAGACCAGGCCGCCGATCTCGGTCGGCGTGGTGAGCACGGCGTGCAGCGCGGCCAGGTCGGCCAGCGTCTCGTCCAGGCCCGCGCCCGCCCGCGCCCTGGCCCGGGCCAGCCCGGAGAGCGCGGTGAGCAGATCCGCGCCGCCGACGACGGACACGCAGACGTCATCGACCTCGGGCAGCCCCCAGTCGCTGGGGAACCGCCAGCCCGCCGCGATGCTCGCGGTGCGCCAGCGGGCCCGCAGCACGCGCAGCGCCCGGTCAGCGCCACCGCGGTGGCCCCGCGCCCCCACCTCTCGTACCGCCACAGCTACGCGTCCCTTCGCCGGTTGCCCGAGTGAGGAACGGGGTGGGCCCCGCCCTGTGACGCCGCTTCGGGTGAATCCGTGTCCGCGCTGACCGGGTGACGAGATGACGGGCGGGTGAGCATCGGTCACACTTGGTCGCGCAGCGCGGCGTCGAGGTCAGGTCGGGAGCCCCGGCCGAGGGGTCGCGCGGACCCGAGGGAGGACCGTGTCGACCGTTCCGGCTGATATCGACGGCCCGAGTGACGCCGAGCTGATCGAGTCCGTGCGGTCCGGCACCGTCGCGTCCTACGGGCCGCTCTACGAACGACACGTCGGCGCCGCCCGCAACCTGGCGCGCCAGCTCACCCGCTCGCCTGCCGAGGCCGACGACCTGGTCTCCGAGGCGTTCGCCAAGGTCCTCGACACGCTGCGCCAGGGCCGCGGCCCGGACTCGGCGTTCCGCGCCTACCTGCTCACCGCGCTGCGGCACACCGCGTACGACAAGACCCGGCGCGACCGCAAAGTCGAGCTGTCCGACGACGTCAGCCAGGTCCGCGGCGTCAACCCGGACGCGGTGAGCGTGCCGTTCGCCGACACCGCCGTGGCCGGGCTGGAGCGCACGCTGGCCGCGCGGGCGTTCGCGCTGCTGCCCGAGCGCTGGCAGGCCGTGCTGTGGCACACCGAGATCGAGGGCCAGTCGCCCGCGCAGGTGGCGCCGCTGCTGGGGCTGAGCCCGAACGGCGTGTCCGCCCTCGCCTACCGCGCCCGCGAGGGTCTGCGTCAGGCGTATCTGCAGGTCCACCTAGCCGAGTCCACCGCCGACCGCTGCCGCTCCACCGCCGACCGGCTCGGCGCGTGGGTGCGCGGCGGGCTGTCCAAGCGGGAGACCGCGCAGGTCGAAGCCCACCTCGACGACTGCGAACGGTGTCGCGCGCTCGCCGCGGAACTGGCCGACATCAACGGCGGACTGCGTGCCGTCGTCGCGCCGCTGGTGCTCGGTTTGGGCGCCACTGCCGGCTACCTCGCCGCCGCCAAGGCCGCCGCGGGCACCACGGCCGTCGTCGCCACGGCCGCCGCCGCGAGCACCGGTGGCGCGGCGGGTGCGCTCGCGGGCGCCCCCCGGCAGTTCCTCGGCGTCGCCGCGTCCGGCGTCGCGCTGGCCGCGGCTGTCGCGGTCGGCCTGGCGTCGTCGCCGTCCGGCCAGCAGATCCCGGCCGCCGCCGCGCCCGTGCCCACGTCCCAGGCGCCCGCGCCGCCCGCCCCCCAAGCGCCGCCGCCCGCGCCGCCCGCGCCCGCGGCCCCGGAACCCCCCGCGCCGAGCGTCACCGAGCCGCGGCCGGTGCCGGAGCCGCCCCAGCCGCCACCCGCGCCGGAGCCGACGCCGACCCCCGGTCCACCCGCCCTGTCCGCCGACGGCCCGGCGACTCCGGTGGCCCTGATCCCCGGCGGCGGCCCGGCCGACCTGCCCATCACCGTGCGCAACACCGGCAGCAGCGTGTCGCAGCCGGTCAGCGCGGCCCTCGCGTTGCCCCCCGGGGTCAGCGCGGTGCCCGCGGGCCCGACCAGGCTCGCGGGGGAGCCGATGCTGCGGCTCAACGGGCGCGCGCAGACCGGCACCGTGTTCTGTCCCGGCGGAACGGGCACTGTCACCTGCGCCACCACCGACGGCCTGCGCCCAGGTGACTCCGCCACCCTGCTGTTCCGGCTCGTCGCGAGCCCCGGCGCGGGCGGCGGCCAGATCACCGGGACGGTGAGCGCGGGCACGACGATCAGCGTCCGCGTCTCGCTGCCGGTCAAAGTGCTCCCACCGCCGACCGTGGACGGTGTAGACGTGCTGGCTGTCACCGACCCGGGCGACTGGTTCCGCAGGCTGCTGCCGTGGCCACGGGATGTGCGGGTGCTCGCGCAGACGATCAACACCGGCACGAGCACCAAGCCGATCACGGTCACCACCGACGTCGGCGGCACCCTGCTGTACTCGACCGCGCCAGTGTCCTGCACGGCGAGCGCGACTGCGGTGAGCTGCCGCACCACCGCACCCGTCGCGCCGGGCACGCGCGTGGACGTGGTGTTCCTGGTCGGCCGGAGCTACCACTGGTCGCCCGGGCTCGGGACGCGCAAGGTCACCGTCACCGTGGCGCTGGGGACGGCGGTGGACTCCGCGTCGGTGAAGGTGCCGTGGTGGCCCGGGCTGTGGTGGCCGGGGCTGGCGCCGGAGGTGCCGACCTCCCCGCCACCCGTGCCGTCGACGGCGGTGAAACCACCGCCCACCAAGCCAACCACCACCACGACGACCACTGCCCGACCGGTTCCGCTGCCGACGTCCACCGTCCCGCCGACCGCGCCGCCGAGCACGGAACCGGGCACGCAACCGACCCCGATCTGCTCCGGCAAGGACCGCGGCGGCACCAAACGCTGGGACCTACCCTGCTGACCCACTTGTCCACATCCGCGCCACCCATCCACAGGTTTTGCCGCACCCTGGCTTTTCCCGCCACCACCGATAGACTGGCGCAGGGCCGATCCCCCGGTGGATGGGTGGGGGTTTGGGTACTGCTGGGGCTTGGAAAATGGTGGAGTGGTCTGCGTGCTGTCGGTGGCCCTTTTGGCCGCCGGTCGGCGGTATCGGCGGCCGCCTGCGCGGCCGGCGCCGCCGACGGACCGGCTCGGCAATCGGGTGCGCGGCTGACCCGTTTGGCGGGTTGCGGTCACTGGTGGTGATCAGCGCGGATAGACTCCGCCGCCATGGCCTTCGTGGAGTCGGTGCTCACCCGTGTTCCCGCACCGCTGCGGGCGCGGCTGCTCAGACACCGCGAGCTGGTGAAGTTCGCCGTGGTCGGCAGCCTCAGCTTCGTGTTCACCATGACGGTGAACTACGCGCTCAAGCTGACGATCCTCACCGAGCACCCGGTCACGGCGCTGGCCATCGCGGTCACCATCGCCACGATCCTGTCGTACATCCTCAACCGCGAGTGGTCCTTCCGCACCCGCGGCGGCCGGGAGCGCCCGCATGAGGCGGCGCTGTTCTTCCTGATCAGCGGGGTCGCGGTGGGGTTGAACTCGCTGCCGCTCTACGTCTCGCGGTACTTCCTGCACCTGCAGGTGCCCGAGGTCAGCCTGGTCACCCAGGAGGTCGCCGACTTCGGCTTCGGGATCATCCTGGGCACCCTGCTCGGCACGGTGTTCCGCTGGTGGGGCTTCAAGAAGTGGGTGTTCCCCCAGGCCGATGTCCGCGTCCGGCCGCTGCGGTCCGTGACCGAACCGGTTGCGGACGAACGCGCCGCGTGACCGCCCGTAGACTGCGGCCGTGACCGTCGTCGAGTCCGTGCTGGCCCGGGTCCCGGGGCCGCTGCGCGCGGTGTTGATCAAACACCGGGAACTGCTCAAGTTCGCCATCGTGGGCGGCACCACGTTCGTGATCGACAACGGGATCTGGTTCCTGTTGAAGTTCACCGTCCTGGAGAGCAAGCCGATCACGGCGAAGGCCATCGCGGTGATCATCGCGACGATCGTGTCCTACATCCTCAACCGCGAGTGGTCCTTCCGCACCCGCGGCGGCCGCGAGCGCCACCACGAGGCCGCGCTGTTCTTCCTGATCAGCGGCGGCGGCGTGGTGATCAACCTGATCCCGCCGTACATCTCCCGCTACGTGCTCGACCTCGAAGTCCCGCACGTGAGCCTGCTGGTCCAGGAGATCGCCGACTTCGCCAGCGGCTCGATCATCGGCATGCTGCTCGCGATGTTCTTCCGATTCTGGGGCTTCCGCAAATGGGTCTTCCCCGACGAACTCGGCCGCAGACGGCACCTCGACGAGGACTCCGCCGAGGAAGAACTCGGCCACTCCTAGCTCAAGCTAGCGCGGTGAGCGCTCAGACGGCCAGCGGACGCCGGGGATGTCGCCCGCCTTCGGGACCGGCAAGAACACGGTGAACGTCGCCGGGCGGGCGATGGACAGCTCCAGCCTGCCGCCGTCGGAGTCGACCAGGGCGCGGGCCAGGGCCAAGCCGAGACCGGTGGACCCCGCCCCGGACACGCCGCGCTCAAAGATGTGCGGCGCCAGCTCGTCCGGCACCCCCGCGCCGCTGTCGGTCACCTCGACCACCACCGTGTCCGCGCCCGCGTGGTCGCCGCCGCGCGCGGAGAGGGTGACGGTGCCCGCGCCGTGCCGCAGAGCGTTGTCGAGCAGCACGCCGATGGCCTCGCGCAGCCGGGCGGGGGTGACCCGGGCGACCAGGCCGGTCGGCAGCCGCATCCGCAGCGACCGGCCGTCCGAGCGCAGCATGTCGCGCCACTCGTCGGCGATGGCGGCGAGTTCGCGGGCCACGTCGATCGGTTCGGCGTCGACCGCGCGCGCCTCGCGGGCCGCGGTGAGCAGTTCGTCGAGCACGTCGGCGAGGCGTTCGGCCTGGTCGAGGGCCTCGCGGGCCTCGGCGGCGGTGTCCTCGTCCGGGACGGCGGTCAGCGCCTCCAACCTGAGCTGCAACGCGGTGAGCCTGCTGCGGAGCTGGTGGGACACGTCGCCGACGAGGTCACGTTCGCGCTGGACGAGCTGTGCCAGCGCGGTCGCCGACGCGTCCAGCGACTCCGCCACCAGGTCGAGTTCCTGCAGGTCGTAGCGGGTCCGGTCGAGCCGGAAGTCGCCCGCGCCGAGCCGGGTCGCGCGGTCGGCGACGTGCCGCAGCGGCCGCGCGAGGCGCCGGGCGGTGACCCGGGCGACGATCGTGCCGACCCCCACCGTGAGCACCACGACCAACGCCACCAGCGCCGCCACCTGGGTCTGCCTGGTCCGCATCGGCCCGGCGTCGATGTCCAGCCGGACCCGGCCCTGCTGGACGATCGGCACCTCCTCGGACACGGTGTCGTCGCCCTGGTCCGGGCCGAGCGTGCGGTCGGCCTGCCCGGGCAGCATCACGGTCAACCGGCCGCCCGGCGGCACCGCGAGCAGCACGGTGTCCAGCTCGATGCGCCTGCCGTTGGCGATCTCGTCGTCCAGGGTGGCCGCGATCTGCTGGGCGCGGCCCGCGAGATCCTCCCTGGTCAGACTTTCCACGACGCGCAGCGCGGTGTAGCCGAGCGGGATGCCCAGCGCGCACGCCGTCACCAGGACGGCGAGCAGGATGGCCAGCAGGATCCGTCGGCGCACGGCTACTCGGCGTTGAATCGGAAGCCGACGCCGCGCACGGTGGCGATGCGCCGCTCGGTCGACTTGGGGCCGCCCTCGCCGAGCTTGCGGCGCAGCCACGACATGTGCATGTCGAGGGTCTTGCTGGTCTTGAGGTCGGGGTCGCTCCACACCTCGGACAGGATCTCCTCGCGGGTGACGACCTGGCCCGCGCGCTGGATCAGCACCCGCAGCAGCTCGAACTCCTTGTTGGCCAGGGTGATCTCCGTGCCGTCCACGGTGACCACGCGCGCGCCCGGGTCCACCCGGACGCCGTTGACGTCGATCGCGCCCGGGGCCTGGCGGCGCAACAGCGCCCGGATGCGGGCCAGTAGCTCCGCGAGCCGGAACGGCTTGGCCACGTAGTCGTCGGCACCCGCGTCGAGCCCGACGACGAAATCCACCTCGTCGGCGCGCGCGGTCAGCATCAGCACCGGGATGCCGCGCCCCGCCGCGCGCAGCCTGCGACACACGTCCAGGCCGTCCAGCCCGGGCAGCCCCAGATCGAGCACGAGCAGGTCGGGATGGCCGGTGCAGGCCCGTTCCAGCGCGCTGTGGCCGTCGCCGACCACCTCGACCTCGTAGCCCTCCCGGTGTAGCGCCCGGGACAGCGGGTCGGCTATCGCCGTGTCGTCTTCAGCCAGCAACACCACGCTCACGACCACAGCGTAGGCGTGACACCATCGCCCGCGTGTCCCGCGACCTGACCTTCGCCCTGCGGCTCGCCGATGCGGCCGACGAGATCACCCGTTCCCGCTACCAGGCGCACGACCTGGTGGTCGAGCGCAAGCCCGACCGGACCCCGGTCACCGACGCCGACACCGCCGTCGAGGACGCCGTCCGTGCCCTGCTCGCCGAGGCCCACCCGGCCGACGCGGTCGCGGGCGAGGAGCGCGGCGGCACCATCGGCTCGGGCCGGGTCTGGGTGCTCGATCCCATCGACGGCACCAAGAACTTCCTGCGCGGCGTGCCCGCGTGGGCGACGCTGATCGCGCTGGTCGAAGCGGGCACGCCGACCGTGGGCGTGGTGAGCGCACCCGCGTTGGGCAGGCGCTGGTGGGCCGCACGCGGCGAGGGGGCGTGGCTGAGTCGTGACGGCGGCGAGCCCCGGCGCATCGCCGTGTCCGGCGTCCGCGACCTGGGCGACGCCTACCTGTCGACCACCCACCTCGGCTCGTGGGTCGAGTTCCACTCCCGCGACGCGTACCTGTCGCTGGTCGACGCCTGCTGGGAGAACCGCGCGTTCGGCGACTTCTGGCAGCACTGTCTGGTCGCGGAGGGCGCCATCGACCTCGCCGCCGAGGCCATCGTGAACCCGTGGGACGTCGCCCCGCTCCAGGTGCTGGTCGAGGAGGCGGGCGGCCGGTTCAGCGACCTGCGCGGCGCCCCCCGGTTCGACGGCGGCTCGGTGCTGACGTCCAACGGACACCTGCACGACGCCGCGCTCGGCCTGCTTCAGCTCGGCTGAGTCACCCCGACCACCCCGCGCACCACCTGCGACCAGGTGATCCGGCCGAACAGGTAGTGGCAGGCCACCGTCTCGCTGGTGAACCGTGCCCAGTCGTAGCGGTTGCCCTGCTCGCGCCAGAAGACTTCCCAGCCCTCGGCGTCGGACAGCAGGCACCAGGTGTTGTCGGCCTCGACCCCGATCGAGACGACCTCCGCTGGCACCCCGACGGCACGCAGCCACTCGATGATCGACTCGGCGTTCACTGGTCGGCTCCAGGGGTGATCTCGGTCAGGTAGCCCAGCGCGACCAGGTCGGCCGCGGACTGGGTGGTGCGATAGCGCTCACCGCCGCCGGGCTGGGCGAACCAGGGCGCCGACAGCGCGCGCCACACGGGCAGCGGGCGCAGCACCCGATACCGGTGGTAGCCCGCGTCGAGGTGCGCGGGCGGGAGCGACCGGGCGGCGAACCGGGTGCCGTCCGCGGCGAACACGCGGCCGTCGGCGGTACCGAACCGATCGAGGACGACGTCCGTGCGCAGCACCTCGGGCTCGCCCGGGGCAGTGCCGCCCTCCGGGTACAGCTCGCCGGGCGGCCAGGCGTACTCGGTCGGCAGCTGCGTGTCCGGGTCGGCGGGGCGGACCAGGAACCGGCGGTCCCAGTCCCGCTCGTGCTGCCCGCCGAGTGGGTCGTGGCCCTCGGCGAGCGCGCTGCCGGTCCCCGGGTGGACGGGCTCGGTCTGCTCGGTGCGGGCGGTGGCGTTGATCAGCCAGGACTGCGGGTGGTCATCCGGTGCGAACCGCAGCCCCGCCGCGTAGTCGAGTTCAGGTGGCGGCTGTGGGAGTTGGCGGGTGGGCGCGCAGGCGGCGACCGGGAGGTGGCCGATCGGGAACATGTGGACCAGGAACAGCGCCATGACGGTGTCGCGCTCGCGGGCCGCGGGCCGCGGTGGGTCGGCGGGGAGCGATTGCCCACCGGACTGCGGCGCCGGGCCCGCTGGGGCCGGGAGATGGTGGGGGACGCCGTATGCCTGTGGACCCGCCGGTACGCCGAGCGGGAGCACCAGGCCGATCACGGGATCGACCGGGCTCCCCGGCTGCGGGAAGGCCGGGTTGATCGCTCGATCGGGTCCGGGTTGGGGGAGTGCGGGGTTGAGCGAGGCATCGGGGCCGTCTGGTCTCGGGAGGGCCGGGTTGGTCGGGGGGTCGTCGGCTTCGTCGGGATTGGGGTTCGGGTTGGCCAAGGCGTCCGGGGTCGGCGGGGTTGCGGCCCGTGCGCTGCTCGGGGGGCCGCCGCTCGCGGAGGAGGTGGCGGCGGCGGGTTTGCCGCGCTGTTCGGCGGGGGGTTGGGCAGCGGCGTCGCCGAAGGTGGGGCGGTTCGCGGCTGGGGAGCCTGCCTGCGGCCGGTGGCCTGGGACGGCGGCGGCTGCCGCGGCCGGGACGCCCGGTGGGACGGCGCCGGGTGCGGGAGCAGATGGGGCCGCGCCGGGTGCGGCTGGTTGGGCCGGAACAGGGACGCCGCCTTGTGCGGGTGCCTGGGTCGGAGCGGGAGCGTCGAGGACGGCCGCGGAGGCGGCCTGGACGGCATCCTGCGGAGCCGGGCTGTAGCCGGCCGGGATACCCGTGGGGGGTGTCGGCAGGTCGGCGATGGCGTCGAGGGGGAGGCGGATGGGTCCGGTGCCCGCGTTCCCTTCGGCGACCTGCGCCGGTTCGCCGCCGACAACCTGGTGGACGCTGTCGCGCACCACATGGCCTGCACCTGTCGCGGTGTCGGTGATGTCCTGGACAGCGCCAGTGGCCGCCTGCACGGTGTTGGTCAGGAGGTTGCCGCGCGGCCCGTCCCCGGCGACCGTGTCGGCCACGCCGTGGACGGTGCCTGTGGCTGTGTCGGCGACGCCGTGGACGGTGTTGGCGATCAGGTTCAGTGGGCCGCCGCGAGAGTCGCCCGCACCCGGCAGCGCGTCCACCGGAACCGCCGGACTCGCCGTGCCGTGCGGCAAACCTCCCGGCAGCAGACCGCCGAGGAAGTCGCCGGGGTTGGCCGCCACCACCGGGCGGACTGCCGACACGTCGACCCCCGCCCCGGGCTGGACGGCGCTGACCAGCGTGTCCTTGATGTTCGTGACGTTGACCGCGGTGCCGCGGATCGCCGTGTCCAGGCCCAACAGGGCGTTGGGGTGGCCCGCGGCGGCGGCCTGGCCCGCCGCGTCGGTGTTCTTGGCCAGGGCGACGAGGTTGCGGACTATCTCGACCTTGGCCGCGCCCACCTGCTCGGCCGCGTGGTCGAGGCGGTCCGCGGCGGCGGTGCAGCCGCCCGCGGCGGCGGTGAGGTGGCCGGTGTCGGGCTGGACGAACCGCGACCAGTGGGTGTTCGCCGCGGCGGCGGTATCGCCATCGATGGCGTTGAGCGCGGTGCGGGCGGCGCTGTCGGCGTCCGCGGTGAGGGTGGTGATCCGGGTGCCCGCGTCCCGCCAGGCCGCGGCGGACTCGCGCAGCTTGTCCTCGTCGGCCTCCGGCCAGGCGACGCCCGCGGCGGCGGCGGCGTCGACCAGTTCGGCGGGCAGTTCGATCCCCATCCCGGCCCCCTACGCGTCCGACGAGCCGAGGAGGCGCGTGTTGTCCCGCTCGCCGCTCTCGTACCCGCGGGCGGTGTCGGCGAACCGGCCGCCGACGTCGCCGATCAGGGCAGGCAGGGCGGCTAGGGAACCCACGGTCTCGTCGGCGGGCGCGGTGTGCGTCGCGGAGAAGCTCTGGCCGACCTCGTCGGCACCCCAGCACGGACCCGCGGCGCCGAGCCGGTCGACCAGGTCGCGGTGGATCGCGTCGGCCTGCTCGGCCAGCCCGGCGAACTCGTCCGCCCGCTCGGCGAGCCGGTCGACCTCGGCGCGGAAACCGTCCATCACTGCCTCCCCTGGTGCCCGGGTTCGAGCCACGTGACGTCTTCGAAGCTCTCGTCCGGGTCCGCGGGCGGCGCGAGTTCGGCGGGCGTGAGATCGGCGGTGCCGCGCAGCAGCGCGTCGGGGTCGGTACCCGGGGGCAGTATCGGCGCGACGATCTCGCTCGCGGCTCGGCTCGCCCGCTCGGCGGCCACGGCGGTGGTGCGCACGACTGCGTCGGCCAGCTCGGCGGGGCGGTGCACGCGGTAGGCGGCGTCATCGATGGTGAGGGCGGTCAGGACGCCCTGGGCGGACACCGTGGCGGTGACCAGCCCGCACGGGCTGGTGGCCGACCCGCTGAGCGTCGCGAGCGCCCGGTGCACCCCGGCGAGCTGGTCGCGGCCGCGTCGGTAGTCCGCGAGCAGTTCGTCGACTTGGGCTCGGTGGTCAGCCACCACGGCCACCTCCGCTGAGTCGTCGGCACCGGCATGCTGCCCGGTCGCGCGTTGGACGGCCACCCGGCGCGCCCGGTTCCGTCCGACCGGGTGAACCTCGGCAGCTATCCCCGCAACGCGCGCACGACCCGCGACGGACTCGGCCTGCCCAGCCGCTCGGACATCCAGGCGCTGGTCTCGGCGAGGCGGTCGAGGTCGACCCCGGTCTCGATGCCGAGGCCGTCGAGCATCCAGACCAGATCCTCGGTGGCGAGGTTCCCGGTGGCGGACTCGGCGTACGGGCAGCCGCCGAGGCCGCCCGCGGACGAGTCGACCGTGGTGACGCCCAGGCGCAGCGCGGCCAGCGTGTTGGCCAGGGCCTGGCCGTAGGTGTCGTGGAAGTGCACGGCGACCGCGTCCACGCCGATCCCGGCCGCCGCGACCGCGCCGATGACGGCCTCGACCTGGCCCGGCGTGGCCACCCCGATGGTGTCGCCGAGTGAGAGCTGCGAGCAGCCCAGGGCCATCAGCCGCCTGCCGACCGCGGCGACCTGGCCCGGCTCGACAGCGCCCTCCCACGGGTCGCCGAAACACATCGACACGTACGCGCGCACGGCGAGACCCTCGGCGCGGGCGCGCGCGACGACCGGCTCGAACATCGCGTACTGCTCGTCGAGGGTGCGGTTGAGGTTCTTCTTGGCGAAGGTCTCGGTGGCGCTGCCGAAGATCGCGATGTGCCGCACCCCGGCGGCCAGCGCCCGGTCGAGCCCGCGCTCGTTGGGCACCAGCACCGGGTAGTGCACACCGTCCACTGTGGACAGTCCGGCGAGCAGGTCTTCGGCGTCGGCGAGCTGCGGCACCCACTTCGGGTGCACGAAGCTGGTCGCCTCCAGGGTGGTGAGCCCGGCGTCGGCGAGCCTGCCGAGGAACTCCAGCTTCACCTCGACCGGGACGATCGCCCGCTCGTTCTGCAGCCCGTCCCGCGCGCCGACCTCCCAGATCGTCACCGCGTCCGGGAGCCCACCCGCGGGCACGGCCATCGGCAGGCCGACCTCGCGTGCGCCCACGGCTCAGCGCCGACCGCGCGGATCGCCCTGCTCGGGGTAGTCCTGCGGGTAGGCCTGGGTCTGCGGCTGCTGGGGGAAGCCCGGCGCGCCGGGGCGGTGGAAGTCGTCGTGCGGGTTGTCGTTGACCTCGCGGTAGAGCAGCGTGTGCACCTTCTCCACCCTGGGGATGTCGTCGAACTCCAGCGGCTCCTGCGCGGAGGACTCCACGATCAGCGTGCCGCAGCCCACGATCCGGTCTATCAGGCCGTGCTCGAAGCGCACGCTGCTGATCCGCGACAGCGGGATGTCGATGCCGGTGCGGTTGATGACGCCCTCGCGCGCCATCACCCGGTCGGTGGTGACGATGAAGTGCGTGGTGCGCCACCGCACGAACGGCACGAAGAACAGCCACACGATCAGGATCAGCCCGACCGCGCCGATGATGATCCACGCCACCGTGGCCCAGGACAGATCCTGCGCCAGGATCGCGAGCCAGATGCCCGCGCCGAGGGTGACCAGCAGGATGAGGTAGGGCAGCAGCAGCATCTTCCAGTGCGGGTGCTTGTGCAGTACGACGCGCTCGCCGTCGCTGAGCAGGTCCTCGGGGTATGCCACGGTGTTCCTCCCGATCAGCACTGATGACGCGGTTACCGTACCGGCGCGGCGGCCTCGCGGTCCCGTCGACTCACGAAGTCGGCTCAGCCGTTCACGCGCAGGTGGACGACGTCGCCCGCGGAGACGGTCCGGGCGGTGCCGCCCGCGTCGACCACGAGTTGGCCGTCAGTGTCGATATCGGTCGCGAGGCCCTGGATGTCTCGGCCCTCGGGCAGTTCGACCCGGACTCGCGCGCCGATGGTGGCGCAGTTGGACCGGTACTCCGTGAGCAGCCCGGCGGTGGCCAGGTCGCCGCGGGCGCCGCGCCACGAGCGCTCGGCGTCGTCGAAGGCGCGCAGCAGCGCGATCGCGGCCACGGCCCGGTCGCCGTTGCCCCCCTCGTTGGCGAACGAGGTCGCGGCCAGCCCGCCCGGGCCGACCGGCACGTCGGCGGGCATCGGGCCCACGTTGAGCCCGATGCCAACCACGACGGCCGGGTCCTGGCCGCCCGAGACCTCGGCGAGCACGCCCGCGCACTTGCCCATCGACGCGCCGGCAAGCAGGTCGTTGGGCCACTTGAGCGCGGCCACGACCCCGGCGTGCCGGGCCGCGCGCACCAGCGCGACGCCCGCGACCAGCGCCAGCGAGCCGTACCGGGCCGTCGGGACGCCGGTCGGGCGCAGCAGCACGCTGAGGTACACCCCGAACCCCGGCGGCGACACCCACTCGCGGGCCCGCCTGCCCCGGCCCGCGGTCTGCGCCTGGGCGATCAGCACCGTCCGGTCGGCGGCGCCCGCGGCGGCGAGCAGGTCGGCGTTGGTCGAACCGGTGGACGCCACCACGTCCAGCGCGGCGTAGGGACCGACCAGCGCGGCACGCAGCGCCTCGGCGTCGAGAGCAACCATGGACACAGCGTAGGACGCGGGCGGTGGGTCCGCGGTGATCTGGCATACGCCTACTCCGCGCGAGTCCGAATGCTCGCTAGGCTGCCGGTCCATGAGCAGCGCGACCGAGCCGATGGGCGAGCACCCGACGGACGAGCCGGACATCCACACCACGGCGGGCAAACTCGCGGACCTCTACCGGCGCAACGACGAGGCCGTGCACGCCGGGTCGGCCCGGGCGGTGGAGAAGCAGCACGCCAAGGGCAAGATGACCGCCCGCGAGCGCATCGACATGCTGCTCGACCCCGGCTCGTTCATCGAACTGGACGAGCTGGCGCGGCACCGCTCCACGAACTTCGGCCTGGAGAAGAACCGCCCCTACGGCGACGGCGTGGTCACCGGCTACGGCACGGTCGACGGCCGACCGGTGTGCGTGTTCAGCCAGGACGTCACGGTCTTCGGCGGCTCGCTGGGCCAGGTGTACGGCGAGAAGATCGTCAAGGTGATGGACCTCGCGATCAAGACCGGCCGCCCGATCGTCGGCATCAACGAGGGCGGCGGCGCGCGCATCCAGGAGGGCGTGGTCTCCCTCGGCCTCTACGGCGAGATATTCACCCGCAACGTGCGCGCGTCCGGCGTGGTCCCGCAGATATCGCTGATCATGGGCGCGAACGCGGGCGGGCACGTCTACTCGCCCGCGCTGACCGACTTCGTGGTGATGGTCGACCAGACCTCCCAGATGTTCATCACCGGCCCGGACGTGGTGAAGACGGTGACCGGCGAAGAGGTCACCCTGGAGGAGTTGGGCGGCGCGCGCACGCACAACACCAAGTCCGGCGTCGCGCACTACATGGGTGCCGACGAGGAGGACGCGCTCTCCTACGTCAAGGAGCTGCTGTCGTTCCTGCCGTCGAACAACCTGTCCGACGCCCCGGTGTTCGAGGGCTTCGCCGAGGACGGGTCGGTGTCGGACAACCTCACCGACACCGACCGCGAGCTGGACACGCTGATCCCGGACTCGGCCAACCAGCCCTACGACATGCACGAGGTGATCACCCGGGTCGTCGACGACGGCGAGTTCCTGGAGGTCCACCCGCTGTTCGCGCCGAACATCGTGGTCGGCTTCGGCCGGGTCGAGGGGCGCAGCGTCGGCGTGGTGGCCAACCAGCCGACCCAGTTCGCGGGCTGCCTCGACATCGACGCCTCCGAGAAGGCCGCCCGGTTCGTTCGGACCTGCGACGCGTTCAACATCCCGGTGCTGACGTTCGTGGACGTGCCTGGCTTCCTGCCGGGCACCGACCAGGAGTGGACCGGCATCATCCGGCGCGGCGCGAAGCTGATCTACGCCTACGCCGAGGCCACCGTCCCGCTGGTCACGGTCATCACCCGCAAGGCGTACGGCGGCGCGTACGACGTGATGGGGTCCAAGCACCTCGGCGCCGACATGAACCTCGCGTGGCCCTCGGCGCAGATCGCGGTGATGGGCGCGTCCGGCGCGTCGAACATCCTGCACCGCAAGACGCTGAAGAAGGCGCTGGACGCGGGTGAGGACGTGGACGCGCTGCGCGCCAAGCTCGACGCCGACTACGAGGACACGCTGCTCAACCCGTACGTGGCCGCGGAACGGGGCTACGTGGACTCGGTGATCCCGCCCGCCTACACCCGCGGCTACGTGGCCCGCTCGCTGCGCATGCTGCGCGACAAGCGGGAGACCATGCCGCCCAAGAAGCACGGGAACATCCCGCTGTGACGCCGGGAGATCCAGTGCGCGAGCCCGCGAACGAACCGCCGCTGCTGAGTGTTGTGCGCGGCACGCCGGACGACGTGGAACTGGCCGCGCTGACCGCGGTGGTGGTGGCCGCGGCCGCCGCGAGTGCCGCCGCGGACGCGGGCCCGCCGTCGCCGTGGGCCGCGCGCACCGCGCTGGTGCGCAGGCAGCTCGACCACGGCCCGGGCGCTTGGCGCGCGTCGGGCCTGCCCCGCTGACCTCTACGCTCCCTGACAGGGGTTCGCGAGGTGTAGAGGCGGGGTCATGACGAGCACGGTGCGCAGCCCCTGGGCGGCGTTGGCCGCGCTGTGCGCGTGTTTCTTCATGGTCATGCTCGACTCGACCATCGTCACCGTGGCCATCCCGGCGATCCTCACCGGCCTGGACGCCACGCTGAACGAGGTCATCTGGGTCAACAGCGTCTACCTGCTCGCGAACACGGTCCCGCTGCTGCTCACCGGCAGGCTCGGCGACCGCTACGGCCCCAAGCGGGTGCTCGTCGTCGGCCTGGTCGTGTTCCTCGGCGCGTCGCTGTGGTGCGGGCTGGCGACCTCGGCGGGCTCGCTGATCGCGGCGCGCGCGGTGCAGGGGCTGGGCGCGGCGGCGATGACCCCGCAGACGCTGTCGTTCATCACGCGGCTGTTCCCGGCGGAGCGGCGGGGCACGCCGATCGCGGTGTGGGGCGCGGTCGCCGGGGTCGCCACGATCGCCGGGCCAGTGGTCGGCGGGCTGCTGGTGCAGCACGTCGGGTGGCAGGCGATCTTCCTGCTGAACCTGCCGATCGGGCTGGTCGGACTGGTGGTGGGTGTCGTGCTGCTGCCGGACTGGCGGCCACGCGCGCGCGTCCGGTTCGACGCGCTCGGCGCCGTGCTGGCGTCGGTGGGACTGGCGGCGCTGGTGTTCGGGGTGCAGAACGGGCAGCACTACCACTGGGGCTCGATCGTCGACCCGATTGGCGTGCTGCCGGTGATCGGGTTCGGGCTGCTGGCGCTCGGCACGTTCGTGATCTGGCAGCGCCGGATGCGCGACGAGCCGCTGGTGCCGCTGGACCTGTTCGCGAACCCGACCTTCTCCTACGCCAACCTGACCCACGGCGCGCTCGGGTTCGCCACCACCGGGATGTTCCTGCCCCTGGTCATCTACGTGCAGTCGGTGCTCGGCCTGGACCCGGTGGCGTCGAGCCTGCTGTGCGCGCCGATGGCGGTGGCCGCGGGCGGCGCGGCGCTGATCGCCGGGCGCGGCCTGCGCCGGGTCGACGGCAAGCACCTGATCATGGCCGGGCTCGGCGGGCTCGCCGCGGGCACAGTGGTGCTGGCGGTGCTGGCCGAGCCGGACACCGACCCGCTGGCGCTGGTGCCGGGCCTGGTGCTGGCGGGCGTCGGCATCGGGCTGGTGTTCTCCCCGCTCACCGCCGCGGCCACCCTCGGGCTGCCGTCGCACCTGGTCGGCGCCGCGTCCGGGGTGTTCAACACCTCGCGGCAGGTGGGGGGCGTGCTGGGCAGCGCCACGACGGGCCTGCTCCTGCAGGTGGGGCTGAGCTTCTCGGTGCCAGAAGCGGCCCGGCAGGTGGCCCGCGTCCTGCCGCCGCGCTACGCCGACGAGTTCGTCGAGCGGATCACCCAGGCGGCGAACACGGCCAGCCAGTTCGGCGGCGCGGGCCCTGCGGTGCCCGCGGACTGGTCGCCGACCATCGCCGAGCGGGTGCGCCAACTCGCCGCCGACGCCTACGCCCTCGGCTTCACCAACGCGGCCAAGGCCACGCTGGTGCTGCCGGTCGTCGTGCTGGTGCTGGGCATGGTGTGGGCGGCGGGCATCCGTATGCCACCAACTGGTACCGCGAAGAACACGGGACTCCCGCACCAGCGGGCGACTCCGTAGCGGCTACGACCATGGCGATCCGGCGTTCCTACGCACCCCGCCGCTGTTGTCGGACGTGGCCGTGACATTCGCTGTCGGGGGTCGTGGCGGCGCGGTGATCCGGCGTGCCGGTGGTCGATTGACACAATGTCAGTGGGGCCGTGCCCGCGGCGTTGTTGCGGGCGATGATCGTCAGGAATGCGGCGGCGGCCATTGACAGTGTGATGTGTCGGTACCATGCCTGATACCCGCGAACCTGGTAATGATCGAGGCCGGTGGCAGTCCGCGTTTCCCGGAATGTCTCCTGAATAGCCCGGTGGGCCACCGCGGCCCGCGCCAGACTTTCGACCGGAGTGTTCGCCTGCCCGAAGCAGAGATAATAGGACAGCGCTGCGGGATGGTCGAGCGAGCGGCGGGCCAACAACCAATGCCGCCACCCCGGACCGCGCATCGAACGGATGTCGACCGCAGCCCATTCGTGCGGTCGATGGGCGGCCGTATCAGCTTTCCGGCCAAGCTGCGTCCACAATTGGTCGGATAGTCCAGAGACTATCTGGCAGGCGCGGATCCCGGTCAAGTCGGTTGTGTGCACCATTACGTTCCCGGGAATCGCCAGGACGTACGCGATGCCGCGGTTCTCCAGCCAAGAACGCAGTCGTACGCTCTGTCCGCAGGATTCGCCGCCCGCCACCCAGCCGAAACCTACGCCTGCCCGCGCCGCGCGGCTGATCATCCGTTGCGCGAGTACGGGCTTGATCGCGTACACGACGTCCTCGCCGATGCCCGCGCGTCTGCGCCGCGGGCCGTCGGAGATCCACTCCTTCGGCAGATACAGCTCGCGATCGATGAGCGCGCGGCCCTGCGCCGAAACGTAGGCAAGAAACACGCCGACCTGGGCATTCTCGCACCTGCCCGCGGCGGGGGAGAACTGGGATGCCACGCCCGCCGACTTCCGACCCTTCTTCGCGAAGTTCGTCTCCTCGACCACGAGCGCACCGTGCTCGGCGTCGCCGATCTGCTCGACCACGGCGGTGCGGACGTCGTCGCGCACCCCGTCGGTGTCCCAGGCATAAGAGTTCAGCAGTCGCTGCATACCTTCCGGCCCCGCGTCACCGGCGGCTTCAGCCAGCGTCCAGCCGTTTTTCCGCACAGTGTCGCCGAGCAGTCCTCGAACGTAACAACGCATCCTCCGGCGCGACTCGACCCGAGGGAAGCGGGCCGCGAATCGGCTCACAAACGCCTCGAACGATCTGGACCAGTCATCGGCAGGTTCAACCTTCACGGTCTGCTCAACGACTGGATCGAACCAAGGTCACGGCCTGCCGCCGGATAGGGGTCGCGCTAGGGGTGGCCTGTTCTGAGGTCACGAACTGTTGTTGCGGCAGACAATGAGCGGTGGCCCCGATCTGTTGTTGCAGTAGTGGCCGGGACGGTCATCCGGCGGTTACGTGCGACAATGGACCGGATTCGAATCTACTTCGCGGTAGCTGCGCCGAGTGGTCATTCACGTATTCGGCGAGTTGACCCGAATGGCCTATGGTTCGGCCTCTCCGGTTGCGGCACAACTGATCTCGACGCGCCGTTGGCGAGTCGGTTCAACCAAACATCAGGGAGATCCCGTACATGTCTCGTTTCCGTAAAATTGCGACCGTGTTGGCCATTCCCGTTGCGGCCTGTGCGCTGGCGGTCGGCGCCGCCACCGTGGCGTCGGCCGCGCCCGCGCCCGCGGGTGCCGCGCAGACGCAGGGCCTGCTGTTCCCTCTTGAGGCCGTGATCGCCGCCGACATCGAGGCGGACCTTGAGGCGAGCGTGGACGCCGACGTGACGGTCGACGTCGACGTTCAACTGCTGACCGGCGGCGCCCTGCTCGTCGTCAGTGCCGACGTGCAGACCGACGTGGAGGTCTACGCGAGCGCTGAGGTCGAGGCCGATCTCGCCGCCGAGATCGCGGGCGACCTGAACGCGCGGATCAAGGCGTTCCTCGGGCTCGACCTCGACTTCGACGTCGACGTCTCGATCGACGGCTCGGTGCGGATCGACATCATCCGAATCTGACCGAGCGACGAGGTGTGGGCGCCCGGGATACCGGGCGCCCACCCGTTTTCCGGCGGCGGCCACATCACCGATCGGACCGCGGGCGCGCAGTGGTTCGCGGCTGCCGCGAACCAGGCTCTGACAACACCGAACTCGGCTCTCCCGGGCGAACCCACGACTCCGTACTGTCCTGGGTCATGAGGCGATCCCTGCTCACCGTCGTCGCGGCAGTCGTCGCCGGGCTCGGCACACTGGCGGCGCCCGTCGCCGCGCAGCCCGCGGTGGCGCGGGCGGTGGTGCGCAGCGAGCCGGTGTACTCGTACGCGAACGCCGTGCGGGAGACGGTCTGGGTGGACACCGGGCTGACCTCGCCGACCGGTGCCCGGGTGCGGGTCGCCGCCGACATCGTCCGCCCGAGCGAGGCCACCGGGCCGGTGCCGGTGATCATGGACGCCAGCCCGTACTACACCTCGCTCGGCCGGGGCAACGAGAGCCAGCAGAAGACCTACGACAGCCAGGGCAAACCCGTCCAGTTCCCGCTCTTCTACGACAACTACTTCGTCCCGCGCGGCTACGCGACGGTGCTGGTCGACCTGTCCGGCACGGCCCGCTCCACCGGTTGCGTCGACGTCGGCGGGCCCTCCGAGGTCACCTCGGCGAAGGCGGTCGTCGACTGGCTCAACGGCCGCGCCACGGGCTACACCTCGGTCACCGGGTCCACCACGGCCAGCGCCGCCTGGTCGACCGGCGCGGTGGGCATGATCGGCAAGTCCTGGGACGGCACCATCGCCAACGGCGTGGCCGCGACCGGCGTCGACGGGCTCAAGACGATCGTGCCGATCGGCGCGATCAACTCCTGGTACGACTACTACCGCGCGCACGGCGCGACCTTCCTCAACGGCTCGCCGTCGTCGCTGGCCGGGCGGGTGGAGAACGCGGGCGGCGCGGCGGCCTGCGGCGCGGTGAAGTCCGCGCTGGACAACGGTTCCCTGTCGAGCGGCGACCGGACCGCGATGTGGCGCGAGCGCGACTACCTGCCGAGCGCGGCGAACGTCAAGGCCAGTGTGTTCGTGGTGCACGGGGTCAACGACCTGAACGTGAAGACGATCAACTTAGGTCAGTGGCTGACCGCGCTGCCGTCCACTGTGGAGCGCAAGGTCTGGCTCACCCAGGCCGGGCACGTCGACCCGTTCGACTTCCGCCGCGCGGTGTGGGTCGACACCCTGCACCGCTGGTTCGACCACTACCTGCTGGGCATCGACAACGGCATCGAGGACGAGCCACGCTCGACCGTCGAGCAGCGCCCGGACGGGTGGCGCGACGACCCGTCGTGGCCGGTCGCGCGCACGCCGACCACGCTGCGGCTGCGGCCCGGCGGCACCGCCGGGGTCGGCACGCTCGGCACCGCCGCGCCGCCCGCGGGCACGACGGCGTCGTTCACCGACAACCGCACCAGCGAGTACACCTGGATCGCCAACCCGACCAGCACCTCGTCCGCGCGCGTCGTCTACCGCACCGCCGCGCTGGCCAACGACGTGCGGATCTCCGGCACGCCGACGATCACCCTGACGGCCACCTCCACCTCCACCGCCGCCCGACTGACCGCGATCCTGGTCGACTACGGCCCCGCGACGATCCGCGACTACCGCGGTGGCGGCGAGGGCATCCAGACGCTCGGCACGCGATCGTGCTGGGGCGAGAGTGCGCCCGGCGACAGCGCCTGCTTCCTGGACACCGCGACCGCGACGACGTCGGTCACCCGGAACATCGTCAGCCGCGGCTGGGCCGACCTCGGCCACTACGCGTCGCTGGACTCGCGGCGCACGCTGACCCCGGGCACGCCGTACACGATCACCTTCAGCCTGGCCGGCACCGACCAGGTCATCCGGGCCGGGCACCGGCTCGCGGTGGTTATCGGCAGCACGGACAGCGTGTTCATCGGCTCGGCGGGCAACTACCCGAAGCTGACGCTGGACCTGAGCAAGGCCAGCCTGCGCGTGCCACTGGTCGGTTCCCTCTAGGCTGTCCTCCCGTGCGCTTCGTCCTCGCTTCCCAGTCTCCTGCCCGTCGCGGCGTTCTGCGGAACGCGGGCATCGATCCCGTGGTCCGAGTGTCCGGTGTGGACGAGGACGCGGTGGCCGCGAGCCTGCCCGACCCGAAGCCGGACGAGCTGGTCGTGGCGCTGGCCGAGGCCAAGGCGCGGGCGGTGCTGGCCGACGTCGCCGCCGAGTTCCCGGCCGCGGTGATCGTCGGCTGCGACTCGATGCTGCACTTCGACGGCGAGATGGTCGGCAAGCCAGCCACCGTCGACATCGCCCGCGAGCGCTGGACCCGGATGGCGGGCGGCACGGGCGAACTGCTGACCGGTCACGCCGTCCTCCGCGTCGACGGCGGCGCGGTCACGGCGTCCGCCCGCGGCACCGAGCGCACGGTCGTGCGCTTCGGCAGGCCCACCGAGCGCGAACTCGACGCCTACCTCGCCTCCGGCGAACCACTGGCCGTCGCGGGCGGGTTCACCCTGGACGGCCTCGGCGGCTGGTTCGTCGACGGCATCGAGGGCGACCCGTCGAGCGTGATCGGGATCAGCCTGCCGCTGGTGCGCGGGCTGCTCGCGAACACCGGCCTCAGCGTCGTGGACCTCTGGGTCTAGGGACAGTCGCGAAGCTGCGCCGCGGTGAGCTGGACCAGCGGATACCCCGGGAGCTGGTCGAGCCGGGCGAAGAGCCGCGAGCAACCGATCTCCTGCCCCCCCAGCCCGAAGACCTGCGCGTACACCGGCCGTTTGGCGCAGTCGGCGGCGGGCGCGCAGTCGTGCTGGACGGCGATCACCTCGGGGGCGGAGTCGCTGATGACGTTGTTGAGCAGCAGGTAGCCCGCCTGGGAGAAGTACGCGCGCTCCAGCGGGCTCCACTTGTCCGACCGGCCGACGACCACCTGCCCGGTCGCCCCGTCCTCGTTCTGGCCGCGGATCAGGCAGGCCGAGACGGACGCCGGGTAGCACTGCAGCGAGTTCGACGTGAGTGTGATGCCGCGGTCGGTGATGGTGGTCTCGATGACCTGGCTGGCCGACGGGCCGCCGATGCGGAGCCTGCCGGAGGTGGCGCCCGAGTCGGCGACGAGTTCGACGATGGTGCCGCCGACGGTGGCCGTGGCGAGGACTTGGCAGGGTTCGCGCAGACAACCGGAAACGCCGACACCGGTCGTCGTGGTCGGCGCCGGAACGCTGGTCGAAGTGCCGCCGGCTGCGCTGTCCGCGCGCGAGCGCAGCACGGCGGCACCGGTCAACGCACCCACGATGACCAGCACGGACAGCGCCGCCGTCAGCACGACCGGACCCGGTGTTCGCCGACCAGCCACACCGCCTCCTCGTCGCCCAGAGATTAAGGGCACAGTAATCCCCCGATTGTGGGGTTGCTCTCGGTTCCGGCCGGGACACCTATCCGTAAACTCTCTCCGCAAGCCCGCGAACTAGGAGGAACGGCGTGCCCGAGTCGGCCAAGGCGTTGAGCAAGGTTCTCATCGCCAATCGCGGCGAGATCGCGGTCCGTGTCATCCGTGCCTGTCGCGACGCCGGGCTCACGAGCGTCGCCGTGTACGCCGACCCCGACCGGGACGCCCCGTTCGTGCGGCTCGCCGACGAGGCGTTCGCGCTGGGCGGCAACACCCCGGGCGAGAGCTACCTGTCCTTCGAGAAGCTGCTCGACGTGGCCGCGCGCGCGGGCGCCGACGCCGTGCACCCCGGTTACGGGTTCCTGTCCGAGAACGCCGACTTCGCCCAGGCCGTCATCGACGCCGGGCTGACCTGGATCGGCCCCGGCCCGCAGGCCATCCGCGACCTCGGCGACAAGGTGACCGCGCGGCACATCGCGATGCGCGCGGGCGCGCCGCTGGTGCCCGGCACCAAGGAGCCGGTCGGCGGGCCCGAGGAGATCGTCGCCTTCGCCGAGGAGCACGGCCTGCCGGTGGCCATCAAGGCCGCGTTCGGCGGCGGCGGCCGCGGCCTGAAGGTGGCCCGCACGATCGAGGAGATCCCCGAGCTGTTCGACTCCGCGGTGCGCGAGGCGGTCACCGCGTTCGGCCGCGGCGAGTGCTTCGTCGAGCGCTACCTCGACAAGCCGCGCCACGTCGAGGCCCAGGTCCTGGCCGACCAGCACGGCACCGTGATCGTCGTCGGCACCCGCGACTGCTCGCTGCAGCGCCGCCACCAGAAGCTCGTGGAGGAGGCCCCGGCGCCGTTCCTCACCGACGCGCAACGCGCGCAGATCCACTCCTCGGCCAAGGCGATCTGCCAGGAGGCGGGCTACTCCGGCGCGGGCACCGTCGAGTACCTCGTCGGCACCGACGGCACCATCTCCTTCCTGGAGGTCAACACCCGGTTGCAGGTCGAGCACCCGGT
>NZ_JBQTHF010000019.1:0-47703 GCF_052390155.1 Actinokineospora sp.
CCCGGCGTTGCCCGTGCGCCCCCCATATCCCCGACCGTCGAGCACCAGCCCACCCCCAACGCCCGTAGACACCACCACCCCCACCATCGACAACGAGCCGCTCCCCGCTCCCACCCACTGGTCCCCCACTGCCATACAAACCCCGTCCCCAGCCAACACAACCGGCATCCCAGGCATCAACTCCGCAACCCGCTGCCGCAACGGAAACCCCCGCCACCCCCCAATATTGACCGGCGAAACCTCCCCGCGCCCCCCATCAACCGGCCCCGCACACCCAACCCCCACCCCCAAGATCCCGCCGAAGCCCCCCCGCTCACCCTCACCACCACCCGCACTGCCCCCCGTACCCCCGCCCCCCGCCATCTCCAAGACCAACGCCCGCACCACCTCGAACACGGCCTCCCCATCCCCCCGAGGCGTAGCCCGCTGCTCCCGCCGGACAACCACCCCGCCCCGGTCCACAACCCCGACCGCAACCTTCGTACCCCCCACATCCACACCCAAGAACATCCCCAAAGTATCCAACCCCAACCCTAACCCCCACTCCCCCAACGCAAAATAAGCCCCCGCCGACCACGTCGACAGAAGCTCACACCACCCACGGCCAGCCCTCGGTAGAGGATCGCACCGTGGACAACCCAGTCTTTTTCGTTACCTATCCAATGCGAGGCGAAGCCCGAGCGCCCCACCTTGGTTCAAGAGAGCCCGCACAGCGGGCGACCACAGTTCCTACGGCACCAATGCGAGGGCGAAGCCCGAGTGACCCACGCTGGTTCAAGAGATGACGCACCGTCGGGCCTGGGGGCTCGGCCCCCAGAGACAATGACGAAGGGGTCCCCAGCGAAGCGGCGCAGCCGCGAGCAGGGCAATGGAAACCCCGCAGTGCTGCCAGGTCGGGGGTCCGCCAGCACTGCGGGGTCAACCGGAACATCGTGCTTCGTCCCGGCGGCGTTACACCGATCGTGAATGTGCCCTGCATCACATTCACGATCGGCTCTCGGGGTTAGCGCCAGGTGACTTGCTGGGCCTGGGCCAGGGTGATCAGTTCGTGGCGCATCGACGGTGTTGCCGCCTGCTCGATCGCGCGGGTCACCGCCTTGCGAGTACGGGCCTCGACGCGGCGGGCTCGGATCTTCGCAGCGATGTTCATGGCGCTTGCATCCCCTTCGGAAGCTTCTTGCGGCTCTGGCTGAGCGGCATGCCTCAAGTATGCACCCGACAGCCGCCGAATGCACCCGTTTGTCCGGTGAACTAGCGCACATGCCGATGAATCATCGGCAGTTAACCGATGTTAACCGGCTTCTGTCCTGAACGGTGGATGGCTGGGCGGACAACGTTCGACTCCGGGGCAACGCTTGATCGCAGCATCTAGCTATTTCTAGTGTTTTTGCTATGGATTTAGATACGGCGGGAGAGTTACTCGTCCATGCCCAGCAGGTACCGGCCGAAGTGCGGCACCGTGAACGCGATCCGGCCGCGCTCGGCGGAGTAGATCAGGCCCTTCTTGATCAGACTGTCCCGTGCCGGCGACAGCGACGACGGCTTGCGGCCCAGGTAGACGGCCACATCGGAGGTGCCCGCGCCCTCGTCCCTGCCCTCGGTCAACTCGGCCATCGCCCGCAGGTACTCGCGCTCGGCGGGGGTGGCGCGCTCGTACCGCGAGCCGAAGAAGCCGACCGCCAACTCGGCCTCGGCCTCCGGCGCGGCGACCCCGACGTCCTCGGCGGTGATCGGGTCGGCGGGCGCGGCATCCCACGCGGCCTTGCCGTACGCCTGGATGAAGTACGGATACCCGCCGGACCACTCGAACAGCGCGTCCAGCGCGTCCAGGGTGATCCCCGCTTCCTCGCGGTGCACCGGGGCGAGCACGGCCCGCTCGGCGTCCTCCCGGCTCAGCCGGTCGATGCGGACATAGCGGAACAGCCGCTCCGAGTACGACTTGCTCGCCGACAGCACCGCGGGCAGGTGCGGCAGCCCCGCGCCGACCACCACCAGCGGCGCGCCGGACTGGGACAGCTCGTGGCAGGCGGCGCACAGGGCGGAGATGTCGTCCGCGCCGATGTCCTGCATCTCGTCGATGAGCACGGCGACCCCGGTCCCGACGTCCTGCGCCAGTTCGGCCACGTCGGTGAACAGCTCCACCAGGTCGATCTCGATGTCGCCGGAGTCGGCGCGGCCCTGCGCGGCAGGCACATCGATGCCCGGCTGCCAGCGGTCGCGCAGCTTGGCGTTGTCGGAATTGGCCCGCAGCGCGAACGCCTTGAGCACGCCGAGCACCGCCTCGACCCGGTCCGGCGCGCGGTGGCGGACGGCGAGGTCGCGCACGGCCCGGTGCAGCGCGGCGGCGAGCGGCCTGCGCAGGTCGGCCTCCGGGCGGGCCTCGATCTTGCCCGCGCCCCAGCCCCGGCGGACGGCCATCGACCGCAGCTCACCGAGCAACACCGTTTTGCCGACGCCGCGTAGCCCGGTCAGCACCAGACTCCGCTCGGGCCGTCCCCGCGCGACGCGCTCCAGGACGACCTCGAACGCGGTCAGCTCCTTCTCGCGGCCTGCTAGCTCCGGCGGGCGCTGTCCCGCGCCGGGTGCGAACGGGTTCCGAACCGGGTCCATCATCCGACGGTATCCCCGTTTCTAGCGCGAACCCGATATTGATCGAGAAACCGCTACGGCGTGTCCTTGACGCATCGACTATCGATGCTATCGTTTGTCGATGTCATCGATAAACGATAGGTAGGGAGCTTGCTCATGACGAAGTTGATGAGCCGCCTTCGGGAGCCGCTGAGTACCACCGACAAGCGGATCGCCACCGGGGTCGGGTTGCTGTTCGCGACGGCGTACGGGCTGGTGAACTACGGCACGATCAGGTCGGCGACCAGGGGATGTGTCGAGGCGGGCCACGCCGCTCCGGTAGGTCCCGCGACCGGCGCCACCCAGGTCATCGGCTCCGATTCGGTCGTGATGGCCGCCACCGCGCGGCTGTGCCCCAATCCCTTCACCGGACCGGACACCACCGACCTGCTCATGTCGCTCGGCGCCACGCTGCCGAGCATCGCGTTCGGCGCGATCACGCTGATCCTGCTCGGCTGGTTCCTGTGGGGGGCGGTCCGCCCGGGTCTGCACTCGCCGGTCACGCCGGGCAGGCTGCGCACGCTCGGCTGGTTCGTGCTCATCGCAGGCCCGATAGCCGAAGCCGTCCAGTATGTGTTCGTCTACGAACTGGCCGAGAAACTCATCGAGAACACCGCCGAGTACCGGGCCGGTCTGGCGGAGTCGGACTTCAACGGGGCCTTCTCGGCGTGGTCGCAGGAGTTGCAGATGAACTTCCCGTGGTGGTGCGTGTTCGCGGGCGCGACGGCCCTGCTGGTGTCCAGGCTGCTCAAGATCGAGGTGCGGATGGGCGAAGAACTGGAAGGCACGATCTGATGCCGCCGCCCGAGGAGCCGCACGGCATCCGGGTCCACCTCGACAAACTCCTCGCCGACCGCGGCATGACCGTGGCCGAGTTAGCCGAGCTGGTCGGGTTGACTCCGGTCAACGTCTCCGTGCTGAAGAACGGCCGCGCGAAGGCGATCCGCTTCTCCACCCTGTCGAAGCTGTGCGAGGTCTTGGAGTGTCAGCCCGGTGACCTGATGACTTGGGGTCGCTAGATGTTTCTAGCGGAATTGCTAGAGAGGGCTACTTCTCCAAGATGGCTGTCACGCCCTGGCCGCCAGCCGCGCAGATCGAGATGAGGCCGCGGCCGGAACCCCGCTCGTGCAGCAGCTTCGCCAGCGTCGCGACGATTCGGCCGCCGGTCGCGGCGAACGGGTGGCCCGCGGCCAGCGAGGAGCCGTTGACGTTGAGCTTCGCCCGGTCGATCGAGCCCAGCGGCTCGGCGAGGCCCAGCTTCTCCTTGGCGAACGCCACGTCCTCCCACGCCGCCAGCGTGGCCAGCACCTGCGAGGCGAACGCTTCGTGGATCTCGTAGAAGTCGAACTCCGGCAGGCTCAGGCCGGCCCGCGCCAGCATCCGCGGCACCGCGTAAGCGGGCGCCATCAGCAGACCTTCGCCACCGTGGACATAGTCGACGGCGGCGGTCTCGGAGAACGTCAGGTAGGCCAAGACCGGGAGGCTGCGCTCCTTCGCCCACTGCTCACTGGCCAGCAACACCGCCGACGCGCCGTCGCTGAGCGGGGTGGAGTTGCCCGCGGTCATGGTGCCGTCCGGGCCGCCGAACGCGGGCTTGAGCTTGGCCAGCTTGTCCGCGCTCGACTCGGGCCGCAGGTTCTGGTCGCGGGTGAGGCCCTGGAACGGGGTGACCAGATCGTCGAAGAAACCGCGCTCGTAGGCGGCGGCGAGCTTCTGGTGGCTCGCGGCGGCCAGTTCGTCCTGCGCCTCGCGGCTGATCGCCCACTCCTGGGCGGTCACCGCGGCGTGTTCGCCCATCGACAGCCCGGTGCGCGGCTCGGCGTTGCGCGGGATCTCGGGGACGATGTGGCCGGGCCGGAGCTTGGCCACCAGGGCGAGCCGCTGGCCGACGGACTTGGCGTTGTTGAGCGCGATCAGGATGTGCCGCAGATCCTCGTTCACCTGGAGCGGCGCGTCGCTGGTGGTGTCGACGCCGCCCGCGACGGCCGAGTCGAGCTGGCCGAGCGCGATCTTGTTGGCGACCTGGATGATCGCCTGCAGCCCGGTGCCGCACGCCTGCTGCACGTCGTAGGCCGGGGTGTCGGGCGCGAGCCTACTGCCCAACACGCTCTCCCTGGCGAGGTTGAAGTCCTTGCTGTGCTTGAGAACCGCGCCCGCGGCGACCTCGCCGAGGCGCACGTCCCGCAGGCCGAAGCGGGCGACCAGGCCGTCCAGCGCGGCGGTGAACATGTCCTGGTTCGACGCCGCCGCGTACGGGCCGTTGGACCGCGCGAAGGGGATACGGTTCCCGCCAAGGACGGCGACGCGGCGCACGCGACTCGGGGCCATTGCGTCCTCCTGTTCCGGTGCTGTACTGGCAGCCTAACCTACTCGCAAGTAGGCTTACTAACGAGTAGGGAGGCGCATACTGATGACTGACCGCTACCAACAGTTCAGCACTTCCGGCGTCGGACGGCTGCTCGTGCAGCGGCTCGGACTGCCCAACCCGACGCCGCTGCGCCGGTTCTCACCTGGTCAGCCCGCGCTCGACGGCCCCGCTCTGCTCGGCGGCGCGCCCGGCGGGCGGCTGGCCGACTCGATCGGCGCCGCCATGAAGTCGGCGGGGATCGAGGTGCTGACCGTTCCGCAGGACAGCCACGCCGCGCTCGCCTTCGACGCGACAGGCATCACCACCCCCGAGGCGCTGCGCGAGCTGTACGACTTCTTCCACCCGGTGATCAGGTCGGTCGGCCCGTGCGGCCGCGTGGTCGTGCTCGGCACACCGCACCCGGCCGATCCCCGCGAAGCCGTCGCGCAACGCGCGCTGGAAGGCTTCGTCCGCTCGGTCGGCAAGGAACTCAAACGAGGCGCCACCGCACAGCTCGTCTACGTCGAGCCGGGCGCCGAGGACAAGGTCGAGTCCACGTTGCGCTTCCTGCTCTCCGCCAAGTCGGCGTACGTCGACGCCCAGGTCGTCCGGGTCGGTACACACGGCGGCGATGTCACCGTGCCGGACGATTGGGCTGTTCCGCTGGCGGGCAAGGTCGCCCTGGTCACCGGCGCGTCCCGGGGCATCGGCGCGGCCATCGCCGAGGTGTTGGCCCGCGACGGCGCGCACGTGATCGCCCTCGACATCCCGGCCCAAGGCGCCGACCTCGCCGCCGTCGCCAACGGTGTCGGCGGGTCCGCGGTGCAGCTCGACATCACCGCGGCCGATGCTCCGGCCCGGCTTGTCGAGCACCTCAAGGCGCGACACGGCGGCGTCGACATCGTCGTGCACAACGCGGGCATCACCCGCGACAAGACGCTGGCGAAGATGACGGACGGCGGCTGGGACGCGGTGCTCGCGGTCAACCTCGCCTGCCAGCTCAAGGTCAACGACGCCCTGCTGGACGGTGTGCTGCGCGCGGGCGGCCGCATCATCGGCGTCTCGTCGATCGCGGGCGTCGCGGGAAATGTCGGCCAGACCAACTACGCCACCAGCAAGGCGGGCGTCATCGGCATGGTCGACGCGTACGCGCCGCTGCTCGCCGAGCGTGGGATGACGATCAACGCGGTCGCACCCGGATTCATTGAGACAACGATGACTGCCGCTGTTCCCTTGGTAATCCGCGAGGTGGGGCGGCGGATGAACAGCCTGTCTCAGGGCGGACTGCCGGTCGATGTCGCCGAGACCATCGCGTGGTACGCCAATCCGGCGTCGGGCGCGGTCAACGGCAACGTGGTGCGGGTGTGCGGCCAGAGCCTGCTGGGGGCGTGATGGAGCTGACGGAGTCGCCCAACCTGGGTGTGCTGTTCCCCAAGGCCGTCCTCGCGGGGTTCACCAAGCGCGGCGGGGCGCTGCCGGACCGGGTGTACACGCGGTCCGGTGTGCGCGTCGATCCTCGGCAGCTCGCGGCGTACGACCGGGTGTGCGGGTTCGGGCTCACCGACGAGGTGCCCGCGACCTACCCGCACGTGCTCGGCTTCCCCATGCAGGTCAAGCTGATGACCGACGCGGACTTCCCGTTTCCGCTGGTCGGGTCGGTGCATCTGGCCAACCGCGTCACCCAGACCCGCGCTCTGCGCGTCGATGAGGAGTTCGCCCTGCGGGTGCACGCGGCGAATCTGCGACCGCACGCCAAGGGCACCCAGTTCGACATGGTCAGCGCGGCCCTGGTCGAGGGGGAAGCCGTCTGGCACGAGGTCAGCACCTACCTGCGGCGCGGTCCGGGCTCGGGGTCGGCTGGTCGCGATGCCTACCCGGAGCCACCGAGGCCCTCGGCGACGTGGCGCGTTCCCGACGACATCGGCAGGCGCTACGCCGAGGTCTCCGGCGACCGCAACCCGATCCACCTGCACCCGCTGACCGCCCGGCTGTTCGGCTTCCCCCGCGCGATCGCCCACGGCATGTGGACCAAGGCCCGCTGCCTGGCCGCGTTCGAGGGCAGGTTGCCTGCCGCGTACTCGGTGGACGTCCGGTTCAAGCTGCCGGTGCTGCTGCCCGCCAAGGTCGCCTTCTCGGCCACACCGCACGCGGGCGGTTGGGACTTCGCGTTGTTCGGCGACCGCAAGCCGCACCTGGCGGGCACGATCACCGCGCTCTGAATGGTCGTTCCGTAGCGCGAATGGCGAACAGATTACGCTGCAAGGCTACGTTACGTTGAAGGGCGAAATCAGCGGTCGCCGGGGTTGGTCGGTTACCACGCCCACGGAGCTAACGGTCAACTGGCCGCTGCCTAGCCGCGTGTCACCGTTGCCACCGAAACCTTCCTTTATGGTGTAGCTGAGGTTCCACTGCACCTCCGCGTGAGAAGTTCCGTCAGCGAAGGCCCACATGAAGACATCGAAATCCAGTCGCGCCCACTCAATTATGGGTTGAATCTTCACCGATCCCTTGTCGGAAACTATCCTGAACGGTCGCATCAGCTGGAGATCGCCGCCCGCAGCCGCGACGTAGTCACCGGTTTCCCGGTCGGCGAATTTCTGCAGGGTGAATATGAACTGGAGGTCCGCCGACATGACCTTCAACGGGTAAACGGATGCTCGGCACACTGTGGGTCTGAATCTGATCCTGACCTTCTGCTCGACACCAGGCCCTTCCGCGTGAGCCTGCCTCAGCGCCGTGCGACCCTCTTGGGTGCGTACCGCAGACCACACCGTGTCCGGGTGTGCGGCCTGGCTTGGCCCCCTGATGACGAAATGACTTCCTGGATCCGCCGCCAACAGGGTATCCACGTCATGCTTTCTGGAGAAGGGGCTCGTAAAGGGGACGGGGTGGAAGAGCACATCGCCCGGATTGGCATTCGTCATGACAGATCGGCTCCCGATGCCATCAGTAGTCCGTTGCTGGTGAGTTGCGCATCCCGATGACAGTGAAGCGGAGTCTGCGGCGAGTGTGGAGGTCTCTGTGGGCAGGGTTGGGCACACGAGAACCTGCTCCTATAGCCGCCGCCTTCGCCGAAGCTTGCGCGCCGGCTTGCGGCCAGTTGCCCAAAAGGGAACGCGACCTATGGGTGGGTCTCGTTGTTTGTACCAGGATTCGGGTGTGAATGGTTCATTCCGGGGTGGGGGTCCAGACGGTGCCGGTGACGAGGTCGCCGAAGCCCATCCAGACCAGGTTCATCAGCCAGGAGGCGACGACCTTCTCCGGGACGTCCGGGTGGTCCAGCCACCAGTCGGCCAGGGATTCGCCCGCGCCCACCAGGGCGGCGGCCAGGGCCTCGGTCGACTTGGTGGCGGTTTCGTCGAGGCCGCTGGTGGTGGCGGAGCGGACCAGCAGGGCGTCCACGAGGTTGATGGCCCGGCTGCGCATCGCGAGCAGTTCCTCGCTGAACGGGCCGCCCTGGGACGTGGCCTGGCGGTGCAGGACGCGCCAGCTTTCCTTCTGGGCGCCGACGAACTGGAAGAACGCGCGCAGACCGTGCCAAAGCTGCATGTCGGGGGGCAGTTCAGCCCGGACGCCCGCCGCGATCGCTTCCATCAGCAGGGTGGCCTCGCGCCGGATGCAGGCGGCGAACAGGTCCTCCTTGTGCCCCAGGTAGGCGTAGATCATCGGCTTGGACACCCCGGCGACGTCGGAGACCTCGTCCATGGAGGCGTTGTGGTAGCCGTGTCGGGAGAAGACGCGGACGGCCGCGTCGAGGATCTGGCGTTCCCGGACCTCGCGGGGCAGGCGCTTCGCGCGCGCCGGTCGACGCTCCTCGTCGACGCTCACGCCGAACCTCCTAGGTGCAGAACTTGCCAGCCAACCTACCCGCCCGTAACCTACTCCAGAGTAGGTACAGGGAGGTGTCCATGTCCGATTCGGGCCGTGCCATCGGTGCGCTGACGCCGCGGGAGCTGATCGAACTACTCGATCGAATGAATCCTGCCGACGTCGCCGCGATGGACATCGACGTCGATGCTATCGGGCGCGCGATCGATCCGCGGACGCTCGGCAAGAACGACCTGACCGCCCTGCTCGGCTCGCTGAACCGGCTGGCCGAGGCGGGCGCCGACGTCGACCTGGCGGGCATGGGCGCCGAGACCTTCGCCCGGATCATCGCGCACGCCTCCCGCGACCAGGTCCAGTCGATCATGAAGGACGCCGGGCTGCGGGCGCGGGTGCTGGGCGAGGTCTTCCGCCGGATGGGCAGCCACCTGCGCGCCGACCGCGTCCGCGACCTGCACGCCGTCGTCCACTGGCGGCTCACGGGCGGCGCGGGCGAAGGCGGCTACGACCGGTACCAGACAGTGATCGACAACGGTGTGTGCACGGTCGGCCGGGAGATGGACGAGCGCTCCCGGGTCACCATCACCGTGTCGCCCGTCGACTTCCTCAAGCTCATCACCAACAACGCCTCGGCTCCGGTGCTGTTCATGACCGGCAAGCTCAAGGTGCGCGGCGACCTCGCCTTCGCGGCCGGTCTGATCGGCCTGTTCGACCTCCCCCGGCCGTGATGCACACTGCGGGCATGCGCCGCAAACGCAAGCCAAGGTGGCACCGGATCGCGCCCCGCACGGTGGTCGACCTCGACGGCTTCGCCGAGGCCATCGACCCCGCCAAGCTCGACACCCGCCAGTTCGTGCAGCTCATCGAGGTGCTGGACATGTTGGGCAGCACCGGAACGGGCATCGAGCTGGCGGGTATGCGCACCGACACCTTCGTCCGGTTCCTCGGTCGCGCCTCCCGCGCGCAGCTCGATGAGCTGATGGCGCACCCGCAGCTGCGGCACGTGGTGTTCGCCGAGGTGTTCCGGCGGATGACCGACCACCTCGACCGCGAGCGCGCCGCGAACCTGCGCGCGGTCGTCCACTGGCGGTTCCTCGACGGCGACGGCGGCTACGACCGGTTCGAGACGGTGATCGACAACGGCCGGTGCTTCTCCGGCGACGAGCCGACCGACGACCCCCGCGTCACGCTCACCGTCGCGCCGGTCGACTTCCTGCGGGTGATCACCGGCGGGGTCAGTGTCCCGATGCTGTTCCTGTCCGGGAAGGTCAAAGTCAAGGGCGACATCGCCTTCGCGGCAACCCTCATCGGCTACTTCGACCTGCCCAAGGCGTGAGCGGGGAGCCGCGCAGGCTCCCCGCCCACACACCTAGAAGGTGATCGCCATCGCCGGGTCGGCCAGGAGGGCGCCGACGTCGACCAGGAACTCCGAGCCTTGTTGGCCGTCCACCAGGCGGTGGTCGAAGCTCAGCGCGAGCTGGCAGACCTTGCGGATCTTGACCTCGCCGTCGACCACCCAAGGGGTGTCGCGGATGGCACCGAACGCCAGGATCGCGGCTTCGCCCGGGTTGATGATCGGGGTGCCGGTGTCGACCCCGAACACGCCGACGTTGGTGATCGTGATGGTGCCGTTGGCCATGTCGGCCGGTGGCGTCTTGCCGTCGCGGGCGGTGGTGGTCAGGGCCTCCAGGGCCTCGGCCAGCTCGCGCAGCGACAACGCCTCGGCGTCGCGGATCTTGGGCACGATCAGGCCGCGCGGCGTGGCTGCCGCGATGCCCAGGTGCACGTAATCCTTGTAGACGATCTCCTGGGCGGCCTCGTCCCAGCTCGTGTTGATCTCCGGCGTACGCTTGACCGCCATCGCCACCGCCTTGGCGCAGAACGCCAGCGGGGTGAGCTTGACGCCGCGGAAGGCCGGGTGGGTCTTGAGCTTGGCGCGCAGGTCCATCATCGGCGTGACGTCGACGGTGAGGAACTCCGTGACGTGCGGCGCGGTGAACGCGCTGCTGACCATGGCCTGCGCGGTGACCTTGCGCACCCCCTTGATCGGCACCCGCCGCTCGCGGGCACCCGGGGCCGCCGCGGCGACCGGGACGGCGATGTCTTGATGGTGGCTGGCCGGGACGGCCGCGGCCCGCTCGACGTCGGCGCGGGTGATCACGCCGCCCGCGACCGCCAGGGACCGCAGGTCGACGCCGAGATCCTTCGCCAGCTTGCGCACGGGCGGCTTGGCCAGCGGCACATGGCCGCCGGGCCGATCCACCAGCGCGACCGGCGCCAGGCTGTGGGCGAACGGCGTGGCCTGCTCCTCCACCGCCGGGACCGGGCCCTGGGCGTGTTCGAACGCCGCGCCGACCGTGCTCTGCGCGGCAGCGGCGGCGGCCTCCCGCGGCACGGCCGGGCCGTTGCGCGCCCGGCGCTTCGCGGTGACCGCCTTGGAGCCGTAGCCGACCAGCGGCTTCATCTCCTCCTCGGTCTCGGCGGGCGCGGCACCGTTGGTCGAGGCGGGCGCGGGCGCGGCGGCCCCGCCCGGATCGACGTCGATGGTCAGGATCGGTGTGCCGACGTCGACAGTCTGGCCGGGCTTGACGTGCAGCTCGGTGACCACGCCCGCCCACGGACACGGCAGCTCGACAGCGGCTTTCGCGGTCTCGATCTCGACGATGATCTGGTTGACCGTCACCGTGTCGCCCGGTTTGACGTGCCAGAGCAGGATCTCGGCCTCGGTGAGCCCCTCGGCCGTGTCGGGCAGGGGGAAGCTCTTGTACTCAGGCATCGCTCACCACGCCAGCGAGCGGTCGACAGCGTCGAGCACCCGATCGAGGTCGGGCAGGAAGTGCTCTTCGAGCTTCGCGGGCGGGTACGGGGTGTCGAACCCGGTCACCCGCAGCACGGGCGCCTCCAGCGAGTAGAAGCATTCCTGCTGCACGCGCGCGGCGATCTCCGAGGTCAGCGACGACTCCGAAGGCGCCTCGCTGACCACGATGAGCCTGCCCGTGCGGCGCACCGACTCGAACACCGGCACCAGGTCCAGCGGCGACAGCGTGCGCAGGTCGATGACCTCCAGGGAGTGCCCGTCGTCCTCGGCGGCGGTGGCCGCGTCGAGCGCGACCTTCACCGACGGGCCGTAGGCGACGACCGTGGCGGTGGTGCCCGTGCGGAGCACCCGCGAGGCGAACAGCGGGCCGGGGGTGGCCTCGGTGTCGACCGCGGCCTTCATGACCGCCGAGTGGTAGAGCCGCTTGGGCTCGAAGAACAGGATCGGGTCGTCGCTGCGGATGGCCTGCTGGATCATCCAGTAGGCGTCGACCGCGTTCGAGCACGCCACGACCCGCAGGCCGGCGGTGTGCGCGAAGTACGACTCCGGCGACTCCGAGTGGTGCTCGACCGCGCCGATCCCGCCGCCGAACGGCACCCGGATCACCATCGGCACCCGCACCCGGCCCAGCGTGCGCGCGTGCAGCTTCGCGACCTGGGAGACGATCTGGTCGAACCCGGGGAAGATGAAGCCGTCGAACTGGATCTCGCACACCGGTCGGAAGCCGCGCACGGCCAGGCCGACCGCGGCGCCGATGATCCCGGATTCCGACAGCGGGGTGTCCAGCACCCGGTGCTCGCCGAAGTCCTTCTGCAGGCCGTCGGTAATTCGGAACACGCCGCCGAGCTTGCCGACGTCCTCACCCATCACCAGGACCTTGGGGTCGGCCGCCATCGCGGCCCGCAGGCCGAGGTTGAGCGCCTTGCCGAGGGTGAGCGTCTGGACCGTCGAGTCGGCGGTCGCCTTGTTCAACACGGGAGCGGCCATCAGTGCTCTCCTCCCGCGAAGCCCGCGGTGTAGGCGAGGAACTCGTCGCGCTGGGCGTCCAGGAACGGGTTCGGCTCGGCGTACACGTGGCTGAATATCTGCTCGATCGGGGGTTCGCCCATCTCGAAGCAGTATTCGCGCAGTTCGACGGCGAGGGCGTCGGCGTCGGCCTGGACGGAGTCGAAGAAGTCCTGGTCGGCGTCGCCGTGGCGGACCAGGTTCACCCGGACGCGCTCGATCGGGTCCTTGAGCTTCCAGGCTTCGAGTTCGTCGGAGAGCCGGTAGCGGGTGGGGTCGTCGGTGGTGGTGTGGGCGTCCATCCGGTAGGTGAACGCCTCGATCAGCACCGGGCCGTTGCCGTGGCGGCACTCGTCGAGCGCCCAGCGGGTGACCGCGAGGGTGGCGAGCACGTCGTTGCCGTCGACCCGGATGCCGGGGAAGCCGTAGCCGCGCGCCCGCTGGTAGAGCGGCAGGCGCGTCTGGCGTTCGGTGGGCTCGGAGATGGCCCACTGGTTGTTCTGGCAGAAGAACACGAGCGGCGCGTCGTAGACCGCCGCCCAGACGAAGCCCTCGTGCACGTCGCCCTGGCTGGTGGCGCCGTCGCCGAAGAAGACCATGGTGGCCTCGCCGTCGTCGTCGCCGACTTTGCCCTCGAAGCGTTGGCCCATCGCGTATCCGGCGGCGTTGAGCACCTGGTTGCCGATCACGATGGTGTACGGGTGGAACCGGGTGGCGTGGGAGTCCCAGCTTCCGTTGTCCGTGCCCCGGAAGATGCCGAGGAGTTCCTTGGGGTGCACGCCCTTGCACCACGCGATGCCGTGTTCGCGGTAACTGGGGAACGCCATGTCGGAGGGCCGCATGGCGCGGCCCGCGCCGATCTGCGCGGCCTCCTGGCCCAGCAGCGGGACCCAGATGCCGAGCTGGCCCTGGCGTTGCAGGGCGTTCGCCTCGCGGTCGGCGCGCCGGATCAGCACCATGTCGCGGTAGAGCCCGCGCAGGTCGTCGGCGGTGACGTCGGCGACGTAGCGGTCGAACTCGGGGTTCTCGACCCGCTCGCCCTCGGGGGTCAGCAGTTGGACCAGTTCCGGGCCACCCTCACTGGTCGCCCGCAGGCCCGCGATCACCTGGTTCGCCGTCGGTACGGCGGCGGTGGCCGGGGGGCCTCCCCGGGGCTCCGGGTGCGTCCACTGTTCTGGGGACGACATGCGCGTTCTCCTCGTTGTCTCCGGCCGCGCAGCCGCTCGTGGCGGCGGCGTACGGCCGCGCCACCGGTCGCCACCGCCGCTGGTGTGGACGGTTGGCCACCGTCGGCGCTGACGGTTCCTCCCATACATCCTGGCACGCGTACCCCCGAACCGGTGAGTTCGTGCCGGTCGTTGGTTACCAACCGTGGGCCGCTGAGCTGGGAAAACGATTGGACAACCGACGTTCGGGGGTCAGAGCACGACACGGTCGGGGCAGCTCAGCGCGGGCAGCGCGGACGAGGACTGACCCGAAGCCGCCCGAGTCGTGACCTGCATCACATGATCAGGTGGACTGTCTCGACGCGCTACTGAGCACGCCTCGCCGATCACCCATACGGCCGTAGCCCGCATCCGCAGGCCACGGTTGGCTGATCAAGGGGAGGTGAATTGACCCGGCGAGCCCATGAGTACTACTCGAAGGCTCCCAGAACGTGAAGCCGGTCTGTCCCTTTGGAATAGACGTAAGGGGAAACGATGCGAACGCATGTGCCGTCGAACGAGATCACGGCGGAAGGTTACGCGCCGATCTACCATGACACCAAGGACCGCATGAGCGCGGTTTTCGGCGTGCGTAACGACCGCCACTGGCCCGCCGGAGAGCGGACCTGCTCCAAGTGCTACAGCGTGACGCCGCCTGCGAGGTCGTAGGGATGGAAAAGATCGTGCTCGTCGCTGAACCAGATTCGGTTCTTGGGCCGTGTCTTGCTGCCAAGCCGGATCTTGACGAGACTTTCCAGAAACGCCTCACCCTTTTGGAACAGTACGATCTCGGCTTCCTGCTGCTCGGCCTGAGTCCGCGTCGGCTTCTGCGCGATGGCCGACTGTTCGACAATGAGCAGGTGTGGCCACTGCTGTTGTGGTTCGCCCAGTGGGACAAGCACTGTCGTTTCTGGGCGGCTGAGGTAGTGAAGCAGTGGCTGATTTTTAACCCGTCAGAGGGAGATTTTGAAGGCGTCGAGGATGAGAAGGCAGTCGAGTTCCGCGACTACTTCTTCGAGAAGTACGCGATCCCACTCATCGCTGAGTTCCGCCAGTATGTCGCCTTGTCCATGATCTTTCCGGACGAGCACAACGCGCCATCCGGTCCGGTCGACATGGTGTGGCATTCGTTCATGCTCAACACTCAGGAGTATGAGGACTTCAGCGCGCGTATCTGGGTCGGAGCAGAGCACATGCCGCCCGAGGTTCCAGAGGAGGACTATCGCTGACGTTGTGAGTTGACGGCGAATGCGCGGATCGCTGAGATGGCAGGCGGGGTACCCACGGTGTCCGAGGGAATTGTCGGCAAGTTCAATCGACAGGGTTTCGTCGTACTGCGATCTCTGATCCCGAGCGATGACGCCCAACGCCTTGCTGAGTTGGTCGAGCGACGGCACCGAGATCCCGAAACGCACAAGGCGGCCGACTCGGACTTCGTGCGCGGCAACGTAGGTCTCATGCGAATGTTCGAGTACCACCAAGCGTTTCGTGACCTGCTGGTCGTGGAACCTGTCATTAGCCTCGTGGAACAGATCCTTGGTTCGGACTGCCACGTAGTTGCGCAGAACGCGCTGCGGACGCCGAACGGATCGGGGATCGTGAACTGGCACATTGACGACGCGCTGTTCTTCCCGTTCCTGGCTGACGCTCCCGCTCCTTTCGCCCTCAGCACTGCGCTGCCCTGTTACAGCCTGAATGTGATGGTCGTGCTCAGCGACGTGGACGATGAGACACACGGCCCGACACAGGTTGTTGCCGCAAGCCATCTGACGGGGAAAGCGCCGGAGTACAGTCCGGCGCTCCCGTCAGGGGTGTTTCCCACATCGTTGCTCGCACGCGCCGGGGACGCGTACTTGGTCAACAGCCAAACGTGGCACCGGGGCGCCCAGAATAAGTCTGGGCGCACCCGGTACCTACTGACCACCACGTATGGCCGTCGCTTCATCAGTCAGCGGTTCTATCCGTTCCTGAACTACGTGATGCCACAGCACGTGATCGCCGGCGCTTCGGATCACTTGCTTCGAGTGCTCGGCAAGCATCAGAAGGGGCCATACGGCTAGCTCGTAGGGGTCACTCGTCGGCCTTGGCGTCGTCCTTGCGCCACAGGTGCCCAGCGCCTTCGAGGCTCTTGCTGCGCACCAGTTCCAAGGCGTGCTCCACGAACGCGTCCACGGCCATGGACGTCTCTTCGCCGGACCGGTACCGCACCGTCACCGTTTGCTGTTCTGCCTCGCGGCGGCCCACAACGAGAATCAGCGGGATCTTCCTTGTGACCGCCGTGCGGATCTTGGCGTTCAACCGGCTATCGCCGGCATCGACGTCGACACGCAAACCGGCCTCGAACAGGATGTCGCGCACCTTGTAAGCGTAGTCGTTCATGTCCGGCATGACCGGGATGACCTGGACCTGTTCCGGGGCGAGCCAGACCGGGAACGCGCCCGCGAAGTGTTCCGTCAGGAAGCCGACGAATCGCTCGTGAGAGCCGAGCGGCGCGCGGTGGATCACTGCTACCTGCTTCTCGGTCCCGTCCGAGTCATTGTATCCAAGCTCGAAACGGCTTGGCGTATACAAATCGACCTGGTTGGTCGAGGCCGCGAACTCCTTGCCGGTGACTGCGCGGATGATGAAGTCGACCTTGGGGCCGTAGTGCGCAGCGCCGCCAAGTTCTTCGACAAACGGGATGTTGGACTCTTCCATCGCCTGACGCGTGATGCGCTCGGCGTTGTCCCACATCGCCGCGTCGTCGTGGTACTTGTCGGTGTTTGCCGGGTCGCGCAACGCCAGAACCATGTAGAAGTCGGTGATCCCCAGCGCGCGGTAGTAGTCGTCGTGCATCCTCATGACTTCGAGGAACTGGTCCTTGGCCTGGTCGAGCGTGCAGTAGATGTGGGCATCGTTCTGCGTGAACCCACGGGTCCGCATGATGCCGTGCAACTGGCCGCTGCGCTCGAACCGATAGACGGTTCCGTACTCGGCGATCTTGAACGGCAGGTCGCGGTAGCTCCGTGGCCGAGCCTTGTACACCATGTGATGGTGCGGGCAGTTCATCGGCCGCAGGTAGTATTTCTCGTCCTCGATCTCCATTGGGGAGTAGAGGTCATCTTCGTAGTACGGAAGGTGCCCGGACAGGTAGTACAGGGCGTCCTTGGTGATGTGTGGCGTGACGACGCGCTGGTACCCCAGTCCGCGCTCGGTCACCCGCGCCCAATCCTCCAGTTCATCCCGGATGATGGTGCCGTTGGGCATCCACAGCGGCAGACCGCGTCCGATCTCGTCGCTGAATGCGAACAGATCCAGTGCTTCGCCGATCTTGCGGTGGTCGCGCTTCGCGGCCTCTTCGAGGCGCTGGAGATGGTCCTTCAACTGGTCGCGCGTCGGCCACGCGGTGCCGTAGATCCGCTGAAGCTGCTTGTTCTTCTCATTGCCGCGCCAGTATGCCGCCGCATTGCGCATGAGCTTGAAAGCCGGGATCAACCTCGTTGAGGGCAGGTGCGGACCGCGACACAGATCCGACCAGCAGGTGTCTCCGGTGCGCATGTCCACGTTATCGTAGATCGTCAAGTTGCCCGACCCGACTTCCATGACCTCGCCGGTGTCAACCTCACCCTTGATGTCGATGAGTTCCAGCTTGTACGGCTCGTTGGTCAGTTCCGCCCGCGCATCCTCCAGCGAGGGAAACTCTCGGCGCTGGAACCGCTGACCTCTCTTGATGATCTCCCGCATCCGCAGCTCGATAGCCTCAAGGTGCTCCGGCTGGAATGGCTTGGCAACGTCGAAGTCGTAGTAGAAGCCGTCTTCGATAGGCGGGCCGATACCGAGCTTCGCGTGCGGGTGCAGCTCTTGGACCGCCTGGGCAAGCACGTGCGCGGTGGAGTGGCGCAGCACGTTCAACCCATCCGGGCTGGACATGGCGACCGGCTCAACTTCGACGCCGTCGTCGGGAGACCAAGCGAGATCCTTCAACGCGCCGTCAGGCGCTCGGACGACCACGATGGCGTTGGGGCCGGCCGTGGGCAGTTTGGTACCCGCGATAGCCTCGGCGGCCGTCGTCCCGGCCGGGACCAGTACTCGCTGGGCCGGGGCGTCAGGGCGGGTTGCAGACACGGACGGGCTCCTTCGGTCAACTGCCATGAGCACAGGTACGCGGTAGAGGTGATGATATTCCGCCCTACCGACTACGGACCGTGCGGGTCGAGCCCGCGTCTCCACTCGGCCGTCCAGCGGATGCTGTGTCCCGCCGGACGGGTTCGAGCAGGTGTTCACCGAGGATGCCACCGATGACTCGCTTGGCTTGGAATGTGCCCGACAGAAGGTGCTCGACTCGTAGAGGTCGGGCCGTGAAATTGCCTTGCGAAAGCACACGCAGATAGCCGAGATCAAGCCGGAGACGTGGCAGGGGTATTTGGCAGAGCACGCGAACAAGTACCAGCCGGGTCGCATGATCCGTAACACTCGGCTCACCGGAGCACTCACCCTATGACACTAAGAGGCTAAAGTGGCTTGGACGTACTGTGAACAGTGGAATTATATGCTGGACAAGCCACTGACACCGTTCGATGAGATTGAGGCGCGCCGACGTCACGAATCGGGGAACCTCTACACTGCGGTTACTACCGATTCAGCCGGTTGCGGATCCTGGTTCACGTTCGCCTGGAGAACGACTTCGTGGCCACCCATTTCCAGGACAGTCACGGGCGAGACAGCCTGGTTTACAACTTCCGGGCCATAGACGGGCGACTCTTCCTTCGGAAGATCATCACCTACACCTATGACGAGAATTCAGATGGAGATCCCCATGGACCGTTGGTAATCGAGTCGTACACCTTCACGCCCGAGGGGATCTGTCGCCAGGAAACCGACGATTCGCGGGCCGAGACAATCGAGTCGGTGGACCGCCATTCGGTTGATGTCTCGACCCATTGGGAGGGCATCCCACAGTTCGGCGAGTATGATGCGGTGGCGAAGCACGAACGCGACTGATTGAGCGTCGCTGCAAATACGAATGTCTCCACCCCGGCCGCTGGGGCCGGGGTGGGGTTTCGTTATTCGGGGGTCGGCCGTTCCTTCGCCTGTCCACCGACGCGCTTCGCGCGCAGGTACGCGACGTCGATGTGACTTAAATCACGTGATCAGGTGGACTCGTGGCCGTCAGCGGGAACTGGCACGGCCACGAGTCCAGTACCGAGCTTGCCCGAGCGCGGCTGAAGATCCCCTCAGCCGACGTGCCGGGTGAGGGTGCGCAGGGCGCGGGTGGGGATGGCGAGGTGCCCGCCGTGCGGGTTCTTGGAGTCGCGCACGGCAACGTCGGACTCGACGTAGGCGACCTCCACGCACGAGGTCTCTGAGCCGGAGCGGCTGGACTTGCGCCACCTCGCGCTGGTGAGGTCCATGGTGATCCCTTCGGTGACGGGTGCGGTCAGTGCTGGGTGGCGTGGTGCGTCAGGTGGTGCAGGGCGTGGGTGGGGATGGCGAGGTGTCCGCCGCGCGGGTTCTTGGAGTCGCGCACCGCGACCTCGGACTCGACGTGGGCGATCTCCACGCAGTCGGTCTCCGAGCCGGAGCGGCTGGACTTGCGCCACCGGGCGCTGGTGAGGTCCATGGTGTCTCACTTTCGGTCGTATTCGGTCGCGATGGACGCCAGGAACTCCATTGATTCGGCAGGTCCCAGCGCCGCCGCCGCGAGCGTATCGGTCAGTCGCTGAAACGGGCCGGTGTCCTCCGGCTTGTCCAGGAAGCCGGATGCCTGCTTGTGTTCGAGGTGCACGATCGCGGGTGCCTTGCCGAATTCCAACAGTTGAAAAGGTCCGTAGATCGGGTAACCGCCTTGCTGGAAGAGGATCACCTGCACGGTCACATTGGACAGCTTCGAGATCTCGATCACTCGGCGAATCTGCTCGGCCATCACCTCACGCCCGCCGAACGGGCGGCGCAAGGCGGCTTCGTCCATGATCACTTGATAGCGAGGCGGCACCTTGCGGGTCAACACGGTTTGCCGTCCTGCGCGGGCCGAAACGCGGATGTCGGTATCGACATCGGGCACGCCGCTGCGCTCCATGACGGCCCGCATGTAGGCGTGTGTTTGTAGCAAGCCTGGGATCAGTAGTGGCTGGAATTGGGCTATTCGGGTGGCTTGGGATTCGAAGGTGATCAGGGTCGGGAGCTGCTTGGGCAGAGCGCCGCCGGTCTCCCACCAACCCGACGCGGTGGCCTCGCGTGCCAGCTCCAGGACGCGTTCGCGCTCCAGACCGGAGACGCCGTAGACCACCAACAGGGCGGACACCTCCTCCGGGTTGGACACCCGGATCGCCAACTCCACCCGGTTCAGGCTGGCCGGTGAGATACCGACCAGCTTCGCGGCTTCCCTGGTGTTCAGGCCGGACCGCGCCCGCAGGTCCTTGAGTTCCGCCGCCAGGGCGCGGGCGCGCGCACTGCCTTGTCTCTCGGTCATGGCGGTTATCCCATCAGCGATCAACTCGGCAACGGAAGTACACGATCGGATGAACGTCTCACGCTGAGAGATATTCGAGACCGGTGCCACGGTGATGGCCATGGAAACCACACACGAAATGCCGTCCTGCGTTCTGGACGAGAACGGCCACCTGCTCCCGATCAGTGCCGACGAGGCTATGACCGTACTCACGGAGTGGGCGATGAATTATCCCACCGGCCGCTTCGCGGTGGTCGGGATGGCCCCGGACGGCTGGGACGCCGCCGTGCTCGGCTGGGGCCTCGCGCAGCCCGACCAGGTCTTCGTCAGCCTGGACGAGACCGGCGTGTCCGGCCGGTACGCCAGCGTGGACCGCGTGATCGACCTGCTCGCGCGCGCGGGCATCGACTCCCGGGTGATCTGGGTCGACGCCGAACCCGAACGCTGGGACGACGCGGAAACCACGGACTGAAAGGGGCAAGCACACGTGGCAACGCCCTATGCGCTGATGGCCATGCTCGATCTGAACGAGGGGCCGATCGAGTACCGCGTATTCGAGGATTACCTGGAGATCACCGTCGGCAGCGAACGCACGGAGTTGGTGGTGACCCTCAATCTGTCCACAAGCTGCGTGGTCACCCTCGCCTCGGTCATCGAGCAGGCGATACCGATGCTGCGCGCCAACGACGCCCTGATCAAGGAAGGTCGCATCACCGCGATGGCCGCCCCGCCCGAGTACCGGGTGATGATCGGGGACCCGTGCACCACGGAGCCCATGTTGACGGCATCGGCCGAGCCCACGCACGTGCCCGTGATCTCTCCCGCCGGATCCTGAACGCCCGCCTACGGAGTCAGCCCCGAGTCGGGAACGATCATGAATGGCGCCGCGCCTTGTCGATGACCGCCTCGTCCGCCAACTCGTCTGCCAGTTGGTTGAAGCCTGCTGGGTCGAACCCCAGCCGCACGGCCGATTCGTGCGGCGTCAAGCGGTAGGGCACCTGCCGTGGAATGCGTGGCGCCAGGGCCTGGCGCAGCGCGTCGTTCACGATCTGCTTCATCGGGCGACGTTCGCGATGGACCGCGTCGTTCACCAACCGGGTAACGTCATCGTCGAGAGTCAGGATGGTTCGCACGTTGGTCATCGTGATGCCGCGAAATTGGCAGCGTCAAGTTGCTTGGGCGGTGGCTGGCGCTGAGGGCGGACCCGGGACACGATGACCGGAACGCGGCAGCCATGCGTTCACGGTCGGCATGGTGGCAGGATCGTGTGGTGGACACGACAGCAGCGCAGCAGACGGTCCGGCGGTTGTGGGAGACGGAAATCCTGCCCAGCCTCCAGGACTTCATCGCGATCCCCGCCCTCTCGCCGCACTTCGACGCCGACTGGGCAGCCAACGGCCACCTCGACGCCGCCGTCGAGCACCTGCGAGCCTGGATCACCGCCCGCGCCATCGACGGCGCCCGGGTCGACGTGGTCCGGCTGCCGGAGCGGACGCCGCTGCTTGTCGTCGACGTCCCGGCCACCGAGGGCGTCACCGACACGGGGACAGTCCTGCTCTATGGCCACCTCGACAAGCAGCCACCGGTCGGCGGCTGGTCCGAGGGGCTCGGCCCGTGGCAGCCCGTGCTGCGCGACGGCAGGCTCTACGGCCGAGGCTCGGCCGACGACGGGTACGCGGGCTACGCGGCCACGGCCGCCATCGAGGCGGTCCGCGCGTCGGGCGGCGCGCACGGCCGGTGCGTCGTGCTGCTGGAGACCGGCGAGGAGTCCGGCAGCCCCGACCTGCCCGCGTACCTCGACCACCTGCGCGATCAACTCGGCCGCGTCTCGCTCGTCGTCTGTCTCGACTCCGGGGGCAACGACTACGAGCGGATGTGGCTGACCACATCGCTGCGCGGGCTCGCGTCGGTCGACGTCACCGTGCGGGTGTTGCGGGCCGGGCAGCACTCCGGGCTGGCCAGCGGCATCGTGCCCAGCTCGTTCCGGGTGCTGCGCGCGCTGCTCGACCGGATCGAGGACTCCGCGACCGGCGAGATCCTGCTGTCCGAGATGTACGTCGACATCCCCGCCGACCGCACCGCCGAGGCCCGCGCCACCGTCGACGCCGCCCCCGGCCTGGTGCGCGGCGCGTTCCCGCTGATCGACTCGACCGCGCCCGTGTCCGACAACGAGGTCGAGCTGGTGCTCAACGGGAGCTGGCGGCCCACGCTGTCGGTGATCGGCGCGGCCGGGCTGCCCGAGCCGGTGGACGCGGGCAACGTGCTGCGGCCGTTCACCACACTCACGCTGAGCTTCCGGCTCCCGCCCACGGCGGACTCGTCGGCCGCGCTGGAAGCCGTCTGCAAGGCGCTCACCGTCGACGTTCCCTACGGCGCCACCGTCGAACTCGCCCGCTCCGAGTACGCCGACGGCTGGAACGCCCCCGCCCTCGCGCCGTGGCTGCGCACCGCGCTCGACACGATGTCCGGCGAGGTGTTCGGCAACCCGTGGCGCGCGATCGGCCTCGGCGGTTCCATCCCGTTCATGGGCATGCTCGCCGAGCAGTATCCGCAGGCGCAGTTCGTGATCACCGGAGCCCTCGGCGCCGACAGCAACGCCCACGTCCCCGACGAATGGCTGCACGTCGCCCAGGCCACCCGGGTCACCGAAGCCGTCGCCCACATCCTCGACGCCCACGCGAGGTCTTAGCAGCCGCTACCGGGAGCGCACCCAGTCGGCGAACAGGAGATCCGCGTGGTGTTCGCGCAGCCTGGACAACTCGCGCACGCTGACGTTCTTCGCCCACGTGCCCGGGTCGATCTGGACGAACCCGTCGGCGGCGGCCTTCGACTTCTCCGGGCCCAGGTAGTACAGGCCGGTCGAGCCGTCCTCGGCGATGCCGACGACGTGGCACTCGTGGCCGAGGTAGTCCGCGCGCGTGGTCACCTCGTCGAGCCGCTCGCAGTCCACTATGGACACCTCGGCGCGCCAGGTTCCGTTGTCCCAGACGAAACCGCTGCCCTGGGTGTCGCTGCGCAGGATGACGACGCCGTTCTCCGGGTGCGAGTCGGCGGCGAACTCGAGGCCCCGCACAACGGCGAAGATGCCGGTTCGCGGGGTCATCGCAGGTCCGCCCAACCCGGCCGGTAGATCGCGACCGGCCTGCTGCCCGGGTGCGCCATGATCCGCGCCCCGCGCGGCACGATGCCCGGCCGCCGCCACCACAGCGGCAGCGCCAGGTCGCCGCCCGCCGACAGCCCGGTTCCGGTGTAGGGCCACGGCGCGATCTCGGTTCGGTACGTGTTCGGGTCGACGCCCGCCTCCCGGGCCGCAGCGGTCATCGCGTACGCCGAATCCCTTACCGCAGGCGAACTCGCGGACAGGTCGAGCGCCGTGGGCGCGCCGAACGGCACCACGAAGTGGTCCGGGTGGAGCACGGGGAACTCCATGGTGTGCAGCTCCGGCAGGTCCGGGTGGAACGGGCTGCCCGCGTAGTCGAGCCGGAACGCCTGAAGGTGATCGCGGGGCGTGCGCAGGTGCACGCAGTCCTGCCTGCGCGCAACAGTGCCCCCTACCAGCCGGAAGTCGAACGGCGGACGCGCGCCCACCACGCCGGCCGACACCTCGCCGCGCAGGTACCAATCGAGCGCGCCGGGGGCCAGCACCTTGACCATCACCGTGTCCGCGTCGAGCGCGACCATGGTGTGCACCCGGGCGGTCAGCACCCGCTCGTGCTGCCCCAGACCGCCCGACCCCGGCACCGAGGTCACGACCGGAACCTCAGGTCGCGCTGCTCCTCGTGCACGTCGTGCAACTCGGCGGCGGGGACGTCCCGCTGGTAGGTGTACTTGTCGACCTGGGTGAACCCGTGCTCGGCCGCCCAGGCGCCGTTGTCGTCGGCGTAGGTCACCGTGGCCGCCTCCGCCACCGCATCGATCGCGACTCGGTGGCCCTGCCACCGGGCGTAGGAGCGGGCCGCGTACACCCGGTCGCAGCGCTCCCCGGGCAGGTCGGCAACCCAGCCCTGATAACGGTCGTGCCACCCGAACAGCGCGCCGTCCGGGTTCTCCGCCTGCCTGGACTTGAGCACCACGCGGTCCTCGGTCGGCGAATAGGTACACGGGTGCGTGACACCGTCGATCACCGCGAACTGGCCGGTGCGCGGCCCGGTGTACCTCACGGTTTCACCCACCCGAGAACCCGGTCGTACGTCGCGACCAGCACCTTGTTGCCCCCGGTGTCGTACCTGCTGATCGTGGCACCCTCGGGGATCGGCACCCGCTCGGTGAGCACGAACTCCGGGACCCCCTTCGTCGGGTGCCCGGTGACGCCCGCCCCCGTGTACGGCCACTCGTTGATCGTCGGAGTGTACGTCCGCGGATCGACCCCGGCCCGCTCCGCGGCGGCGACCATCTCGTCCCTCGCGTGCAGCACCGCCGGGGAGTCCGAGGGCAGGGTTCCGGGCACGGCGGGCGCGCCGACCGGGGTCTTGTACAGCGACGGGTCGCCCGCGGGGAACTCCATGACGCTGATGTGGCTCTGGCTCGCGCTGTAGGGCGAGTTCGGGTAGTCGAGCCGGTTGCCGCTGATGAGATCGGCAGGCGTGCGCAACGCCCCGGCGTCCTGCTGGCGGGCGACGAACCCGCCGACCTCGGGGCTGTTCGTACCGTCGAGGTACTTCGCGACGGCGGCCTCCGGGAGCACCTTCTGCATCACCGTGCCGCCGGTGATGTCGACCTCCTTCATCGCCCGCGCCATGAGGTCGCGCTCGTGCGGGGTGAGTTGGCCCGACCCGGGCACCTGGCCGGGCACCGGATCGGCGCTGAGCTTGGCCATGGCGCCTTTGAACTCGGTGAACTCCTTGGGCGTGAGCTTGCCGCCGACACTCTGCAACCAGTGCTCGCCCCCGCGCGACGCGGTCGACAGGCCGGGCGTCGGGCCGCCTGCACCCTCCGGCGGGGTGGGCACGTCGCCCTGCGCGGAGCTGGGCGCGGTTTCGGTCCCCGCCTGCGGCCTCGCCCCGCTGGTTGCTGTGTCGCCCGGGGCGGCGCTCATGGTGTGGACCGAATCAAGGGCGTTCGGCGTCGCGGTGCGCGTGCCCGCGCGCAGCTTCTCCAGGCCCGACGTGATCGACACCCACAGCTCGCCGAGCTTGGTCAGCATCGGGCTCAGCTTCGCCAGCGAGCGGGTCAGCTTGGCGATCACCTCCGCGATCCGCTCGGCCCACAGCGCCACCAGCGAACCCACCGACGCCACGATGTGCGGCGTCGCCGAACCCAGCGTCACCCCGGCCTCGGCCAGCCACTGCGGGATGCGGACCACCAGCGTCGAAACGCACTCCGCGACCAGGTCGCGGACAAAACCCCGGACGACCCCGACCAGCACGCCGACGACTTCCACGACCGTGCCGACCGTGTCCGCGCCCCGTCCCACGGCGGTGATGTAGTCGCCCTGCTCGGCCGTGTTGCGCCGGTAGGCGTCTGCCGCCGGACCCGTCCAACCCGAGGTGCCGTTGGCCACCTCGGTCTTGAGTCCCTCGGCGACCCCGCCGACCGCCTTGGCCGCGTTCTTCCAGCTCTGCGCGTACGCGGCGATCTGGTCGGCGTCGCCCGCGAGCCAGTTCAACGCGTCCCGCAGCGGCTTGACCTGCTCGATCACCCAGGACACCGCGTACTGCCCGAGCCGCCCGAGCGGGTCCACCTTGAGCGAGAAGGCCTCCAGGCCGGTGCCCGCCAGCCCCAACCCGCCCTCGATCCACGAGCCGTCGCGCACACCGTTGTAGAGGTCGAGCGCGGACTCGGCGACGCCGATGCCGCTGTAGACCTTGGTCGAGTCCTGTCGCTCGGCTACCAGCGGGTTCGTCATCTCGGGCCGCCGGTGAAGGGCTTGGTGTTGGTCTGCTCGGTGTCGCCGTACGCGCGGGCGGTGTCGCGGACGCCGGTCGCGGTCGCGTCCACCGTCTCGGCCGCCTTGCCGATGACGGCCACGCCGGGCTCGCTCACCGCGCGCACCATGGGCACGAAGAACTGGCAGACCACGCCGTACGCCTGGTCGCCCAGATGGGCCTGCCGCGCGGCTAGCAGGGCCGTGTCCAGCTTGTCGTTGAGCGCGTCGAGGCGGCCCGCGTGCGCGCCCAACTCGTCGATCAGGACACCGTATCCCTCGGGCACCGGGGACTCCTTCGATCAGGTCAGGATGGACGGTCCGGTCCAGTCGTCTTCGTCGTCGGCCCGCTTCGGGCGGGTGGCGGACTGCGCGGGGGGCGGGTCCTCGGGCACGTCGCCGAGACTCAACTCCTCGACGCCGCGCACCGGTTCCGGGTCGGGTTCGGGGAACCGCTCGCGGTAGGAGCCGACGACCGCGGCCACGGTCTGCGCGTCGTCGCCGACCGTCCGCGCCATGACCTCGGAGACCCGCTCGGTGATCCGCGACTGGGCGCGCCGCATGGTGGTCAACACGAGCGCGGCCAACTCGGCGCCGCCGCTCAGCTCGTAGCACCGGTCGCTGATCACCAGGTCGGTCACCGCGCCGGTCGCGTCGACGGTGACCCTGACCACCTCGTCCCGGTCGGACTCGACCACGCTCACCTGCGCGACCTCGTTCTGCATCCGGTGGTAGCGCTGGGCTTTCGCCTCGACATCGGCCGCCCAGCGGCGCAGCTCCTGCTCGGTCTGGTGCCCGTCCCCACCGAATGACGGCTGGCTCATCCCGATTCCCCCGTGTCGCCGACCTGAGGTGATCTCACCGTCTGATCCGACCGTTGCGCAAGCCCCTGTTTCACCAAGCCGGGTAGCGGGACCGCCAGTCGGGGTCGGCCAGCGAGTTCGCCGCGCTGAACTCGATCAGCGCGTCGCCGCCCAGTTGCTCGATGACCTCGCGCAACTCCAGTTCGGCGAGCCACTCCGCCGGGATCGCGCCGACGCCGTGCGCCGCGCCCAGCAGGTTGCCGCAGATCGCGCCCGTGGAGTCGCTGTCGCCCGAATGGTTCACCGCGAACACCAGCCCGTCGGCGAGATCCTCCGCGACCAGCGCCGCGCACACCCCGATGGCCAGCGCCTCCTCGCCCACCCAGCCGCCGCCCAACTCCGCCGCCAACACTTCGGGCGTCGGCCGCCCGCGCTTGGCCAGCGCGACCGCCGCGTCCAGCGCCGCCACCGTCTCCGCCGAATCCTCCCAGGTGACCAGCTCCGCCCGCGCGTCGTCGAGCGCCTCGGGCAGCGCGGCGCCGTCGAGCAGGCGGTGGACCAGGAACGCCAGCGTGCCCGCGGTCAAGAAGCCGGTCGGGTGCCCGTGGGTCAGCGCGCCCGCCTGCGCGCCGATGACGAACCCGTCGAGCGGGTCCTCCGACCACAGCGCGCACGGCGCCGCCCGCATCACCGCGCCGCAACCCTTGGAATCGTTGAGGTGATGGGAAAGCGTGCCCCGCTCGGCGCCCTCCGCGAACCCCTGCAACGCGCTCAGCACCGTCGCGCCCGGCGCCCGGCGGTGGAACAGTTCGCGCTCGCGCACCAGCCACCCGTCCGGCTCGGCCTCCATCGCGTACGACCCGCCCGCGCGGTGCCACGGCACACCCTGGGTGTGATACCAGCGCTGATAGGCGTGCTGGACGACCGACGAGGTCTGCTGCTCGAAATACAGCAGCCGCCTGCCCACGTGGGCGCGGATCATCGCCTCCAGGGTGAACAGCGTCATCTGGGTGTCGTCGGTGACCCGGCCCCGGCCGCCGTAGGCGTCGGCGTACCCCGTCGTGCCGCCGGGGCCGAACCGGGCCCGGATCTCGTCGATCGTCAGGAACTCCACCGGAGCCCCGAGAGCGTCGCCGACCGCGCCCGCCAGCAGACACCCGAGCCAGCGGTCGGGCGGGATCACGCGGTCGTAAGGGAGGTCGCCGTCCACGCTCGGCAAGAGTAGTGACGCGCGCCTGTCACGCGATGGCCTGGTGCAACTCGGCGAGTCGCCTCCCGATCAACTGTGGCGTGCCCGGCACCGCCGTCACCGACCGCTCGCCGCGACCCGGCGCCTGGTAGACCGCCCAGCGGCCGTCCGGCACGTCGATGACGCTGACCCAGTCGGCGGCGCGGACCCGCTTGCCGCGGTGGTCGCGCCTGGCGGTGTAAAGCCTGCCACCGCCCACCCGCGGCGCCCGCATCAGCGCCTCCAGCCTGCGCGCCGCGGGCGGACGCGCCGACCGCGGCCTGCTCATGCTGAACCCGTCGGCCCTGGGCTGCGGCCGCAAGTCCGCCGCGGGCACCGAGATCGGCTCGCCCCGGCTCGCGGGCACGTTCGGCAGCCGGTACACGAACGAATCGAGCACCTTCGCCGGGTCGATCCGCTCGATGCTCACCTTGTCGTCGATGCGCTGCGCCAGCGCCGCCGACCGGCCCGCCGCGGCCGCCAACACCGAATACGGGCCCTCCGCGTCGTGCAGCCAGCCGTAGTACTCCACGGCCGCCCGCTGGATCACCGACAGCAGCCCGAGAAACTCCTCGTCCACCCCACGCGGCGTGTTCACCCCCGCCGCGTCCAACTCGCGCCGCGACCGCGCGTCGGTCTCCTGCCTGAACCGCGGCGAGAAGTAGCGCTCGCCACCGGTGAACACGGTGTGCGGCTCGCCCAGATTGTGCTGCCGCACCAGCCGGTAGAGCGTGTGGACCGACAGTTCGATCTTCGACACTGCTACTCCCCGATGCCCGGCGCGGCGGTGATCCGGTCGGTGCCGAAGATCGCCTCCGCGTCGTCGTCCCGCAGGAACGACGCCCGCGTGTGCTCCCTGTCGCCGCCACTGTCGAACACGATCAGCCCCCCGCCTTCATGGTCTGCACAGCCTCCGCCGCGACCTCCGCGGCCACCCTGCACGGTTCAGCAGTACCGATCTTTGACCTCGACTGTGACAGCCCCACCTGGAAGGTCAACCTGTCGGTGACACCGACCTCAACCCCGCAACTGCCCTTGTCGCGCCTATCAACCACGTCGAGGGCGACTGCGGGCAAGCCTTCGATGCTCGGGAGCGCATTGAAGTACACGTACTTCCCCGCATTATTCGCCTTGTAGGCGGCGCTCAATCCGCGCGGGATCTTCTCGCCCCAACTGATCTCGATGCTGCCGCCATCATCGTTGCGCCATCTGCACGCGTTGCCCACACCCGTGGCGCGTGCCGTGCCTGGCGAGGCGACCCCGAGCTTCGTGGTCTGCGTATCGGTGAGTACCAGACACGGATCCTGCTGGAACTTGGTCGTCTCGATCGGGCTCTCGACCTTCGGAGCCCCGTCGGAAGGTAGGTCCGCCGATTCCCCACTCGATGTCGTGGACGGGGACACCGAAGTGGTCGGTGGCCGCGACGTCGGTGGCGTGCCGCCGGGAATGGCCTGACCTGGCTGTTCACTGGTACACCCGGCGAGCGCGGCCATACCGAGCGCCGCGCAGAGGACCAACGTGCAAATGTGCGGCCGCAAGTCAGATTCCTCCGTCGATGTCCGACCCCGGCGGAGGGCCGGATTCGCCCGCTGCGTTGATGTCGCGGACACTCTCCCGGTCGACGCCAAGATAGTCATGCAAGGCATCCTTGAACTTCTGCGCCTGGTCAAGGCGTACTCTTGCTTCTCTACGAGCGAGTCGAGATACGCCTGACCAGCCGAATTGGCCACCGTGGCGTGCATCTGACTCGCGTAGCCAAGCCCAGCCCCCTCGATCTGCGCCAAATACCTCGACGCATCGAGGGATGCGGCGTAGCTGTCGGCCAGGTCCAGCCAGTCGGTCACGATGGCGCGGATCTCGTTCGGGGCAAAGGAGAATCCGCCGCCGTCGCCTGCCGGGGTGGCGGAGCGCCCATGGGGCCGCTGGCCACGATGTGGCCCAGTGACGAACCGATGCTGTCGAACGCCGACGTCATGGTGCCCCCCGAGTGCTCTGGCGCGCGGTCCCCCCGTGACGGATACTAGAACATCGGTCACGCGCTGTGGTCCGTTTTCACCGATCCGCGTGGGTCCACCACACTGGCGCGAGTGAGCGAACTGGAGAGGCTGGCCGAGTCGGCGTCCGCGGAGTCGCCTTGGCGGTTGTGGGGGCCCTACCTGGCGGCGCGGCAGTGGGGGACGGTCCGCGAGGACTACTCCGGCAACGGCGACGCGTGGGGGTATCTGCCGTTCGATCAGGCGCGCTCGCGGGCCTACCGGTGGGGCGAGGACGGGATCGCGGGCATCTGCGACCGGCACGGCTTCCTCAACCTGAGCCTCGGCCTGTGGAACGGCCGCGACGAGATCCTCAAGGAGCGGTACTTCGGCCTGACCAACGCCGAGGGCAACCACGGCGAGGACGTCAAGGAGCACTGGTGGATCACCGACGGCACCCCGACGCACTCGTGGATGCGGGTCCTCTACCGCTACCCGCAGGCCGCGTTCCCCTACGCGCGGCTGCGTGAGCTGGCGGCGCGGGCGGGGCGGGACGCGCGCGAGCCGGAGTTGGCCGACACCGGGGTGCTCGACGGCAACCGGTTCTTCGACGTCGAGGTGACCTACGCGAAGGCGGCGGCGGACGACATGTGCGTCGAGATCGTGGCGACCAACCACGGGCCCGACGCCGCGCCGCTGCATCTGGTGCCGCAGGTGTGGTTCCGCAACACGTGGTCGTGGGGGCGGGACGCGCGCAGGCCCGCGCTGATCGCGTCCAGTGTGGACGGTTGGGCGCGGGTGGTCGCGGAGCACCCGAAGCTGGGCCGCTACACCGTGCACTTCGACGGCGCGCCGTCGCTGTTGGTGACCGACAACGAGACCGACGAGGCGCTGCTGTACGGCCGTTCGGTCAACCCGAGCCGCTACACGAAGTCCGGGATCGGCGACCACGTGGTCGACGGCAAGCCGGACGCCTGCCAGGTGGTGGCGCCGGGGGGCGCCTCGCAGCCGGGCACGAAAGCCGCGGCCTGGTACCACTTCGACTCCGTCGCCCCCGGCGAGTCGGTGACGGTGCGGCTGCGGTTGATCGCGGGCACCGGCCACGGCCGCGCGTTCGGTCGCACGTTCCTCGCCGCGATGTGGGAGCGCAAGGAAGAGGCCGACGCCTTCTACGCCCGGATCGCCCCCGACGCGCCGCCGGAGGAGAAGAAGGTGACGCGGCGGGCGTTCGCCGGTCTGCTGTGGACCAAGCAGTACTACCGGTTCAAGGTGCGGGAATGGCTGGAGGGCGACCCGGCGCACCCGCCCGCGCCGCACGAGCGGCAGCACCCGCACGCGCGCAACGCGCACTGGAAGCACATGGACGTCGCTGACGTGCTGTCGATGCCGGACGAGTGGGAGTACCCGTGGTTCGCCGCGTGGGACCTGGCCTTCCACATGGTGCCGTTCGCGCTGATCGACCCGGCGTTCGCCAAGGAGCAGCTCCTGCTGATGTGCCGCGAGTGGTTGATGCACCCGGACGGCCAACTCCCGGCCTACGAGTGGGAGTTCGGCGACGTCAACCCGCCCGTGCACGCGTGGGCGACGCTGCAGGTCTACCGCGCGGAGAAGGCGGCCACCGGCACCGGCGACCGGGTGTTCCTCGCCCGGGTCTTCCACAAGCTGCTGCTGAACTTCTCCTGGTGGGTCAACCGCAAGGACCCGGAGGGCAGCTACCTGTTCGAAGGCGGCTTCCTCGGGATGGACAACATCGGCCCGGTCAACCGCTCCGCCCCGCTCGCCGACGGCTGGCGGTTCGAGCAGTCCGACGCCACCTCGTGGATGGCGACCTACGCGCTGCACCTCATGCAGATCGCGCTGGAACTGGCCCGCCACGACGAGGCGTACGAGGACGTGGCGACCAAGTTCGTCGAGCACTTCCTGTCCATCGCGCAGGCGTCGACGCACTTCGGGTCGGCGGCGCGGCCGATCTGGGACGAGGAGGACGGCTTCTGCTACGACCTGGTCTCGCGCAGGCTGCCCGGCGGCGGCACGGAGGCGCGGCCGGTGCGGGTGCGGTCGATGGTGGGGCTGATCCCGGTGCTGGCCTCGGCGTCGCTGGAGCCGTGGGTGTTCGCCGAGCTGCCCGGGTTCGCGGGCAGGCTGAACTACCTGCTGCGCCGCCAACCCGGCTTCGGCCAGTTCCTCACCTGGCGCACCGCGGCCAACGGCGACCGCAGCGCCCTGCTCTCCCTGCTCGACGAGCGCAAGCTGCGCCGCGTGCTGAGCCGGATGTTCGACGAGGCGGAGTTCCTGTCCCCGCACGGAATCCGCTCGCTGTCCGCGGCCCACCACGGCGGCCTGGAGGTGGAGATCGCGGGCTCCCCGCACCGCATCGAGTACGAGCCGGGCGAATCGCGCACGCCGATGTTCGGCGGCAACTCGAACTGGCGCGGGCCGATCTGGTTCCCGACGAACGCGCTGCTGGTCGAGGCGTTGTGTGTGCTGGACGAGTTCCACCAGGGCGCGGTGACAGTCGAGCTGCCTACCGGCTCGGGCAACAAGGTGTCCGCGGGCGAGGCGGCCCGCGACCTCGCGCGCAGGCTCGCGGCGCTGTTCCTGCCCGGCCCGGACGGCCGCAGGCCCGCGGACGGCAAGCGGATCGAGGCCACCGATTCGCCGCTGTGGAGCGAGCACGTGACGTTCAGCGAGTACTTCGACGGCGACACCGGGGAAGGGCTCGGCGCCGCCCACCAGACCGGCTGGACGGCGTTGGTCGCGGTCCTGCTGGCGGGCTGGCCCGCGAATATTTCGGTCGAACCGGACTCGCGGCGCACATGACGCGCGCGCAACAAGTCGGCTGCGGGCGTGTGACGAACTGGCTGACACTGCCCATCGGGCGCCGACGGTGGCAGTATGCGTGCACTCGATCTGAACATAGTTACGAGGAGTGACACCGTGCTTCGTCGATCCAAGCTCAAGGTGTTCGCCCTGCTCCCCGCGCTGACCCTCGCGGTCGCCGCTGCGGGCTGCGGGTCGGAGACCACCCCGGCCGGGGGCCAGACCGGCGGAGCGGACGCCCCCGCGCTCATCAAGTCGGGCAAGCTCGTGACCTGCACCGGCCTGCCCTACGAACCGTTCCAGTTCGAAAAGGACGGCAAGGTCATCGGCTTCGACGTCGAGCTGGTCGACCTGGTCGCGAAGAAGCTCAACGTCACCCAGGAGATCGTCGACACTCCGTTCGACGGCATCCAGTCCGGTGTGGACCTCGACTCCGGCAAGTGCGACCTCGCCGCCGCCGGCATGACGATCACCGACACCCGCAAGCAGAACTTCGACTTCTCCGACCCCTACTTCGAGGCCACCCAGGCGCTGGTCGCGAAGAAGAGCGCCGGGGTCACCGACTTCGACAAGCTCAAGGGCAAGAAGCTGGGCGTGCAGAACGGCACCACCGGCATGGAGTACGCGGCGAAGAACGCCCCCGGTGTCGAACTGGTCACCTTCGAGGATCTCGGCCTGCTGCTGACCGCGGTGGAGACCGGCACGGTCGACGCGGCCATCAACGACAACGGCGTGCTGTTCGACTGGATCAAGAAGAAGCCCGACTTCGAGGTCGGCAAGGAGTTCGACACCGGCGAGCAGTACGGCATCGGGGTCAAGAAGGGCAACGCGGCGCTGCTCAAGGTCATCAACGAGACCCTCGCCGCCGCCAAGTCCAGCGGTGACTACGACAAGATCTACGAGAAGTGGTTCGGCAAGAAGCCGACCAAGTAGACGTCCAGGCGGGGTCGGCGCGCGACGCGCCGGCCCCGCCGCATGCGTACCGCCACTTCCTAGGAGCAAGTCGTATGGCAATGACCAAGCGCCAACGGGTGCGCGTGATCCGGGGCGCGCAGTACGCCGTCCTGCTGGGTGTCGTCCTGTTCGTCGCGTTCGCCGCCGACTGGGGGCAGATCCGGCGCGCGTTCTTCGACGTCGAGGTGGCGTCGGGCATGTTCCCCGAGGTCATCACGGTCGCGCTGGTCAACACGCTGATCTACACGGCGTTGGGCTTCGGGTTCGGCCTCGTGCTGGGTGTCGTGCTCGCCCTCATGCGGCTGTCCACCGTCGGCGCCTACCGGTGGCTTGCGGGCGCGTACATCGAGTTCTTCCGCGGGCTGCCCGCGCTGCTGATCATCCTCGCGATCGGCAGCGGCATCCCGCTCGCGTTCCCCGGCACCCAGCTCGACCGGTACATCTCGATCATGATCGCGCTCGGCATCGTCGGCTCGGCGTACATGGCCGAGACCATCCGGGCCGGTATCCAGGCCGTGCCGAAGGGCCAGGTCGAGGCGGCCCGCTCGCTGGGCATGTCGCCTGCCAAGGCGATGATCTGGATCGTCATCCCGCAGGCGTTCAAGATCATCCTGCCGCCGCTGACCAACGAGCTGATCCTGCTCACCAAGGACTCCTCGCTGGTGCTGTTCCTCGGCTCCAGCCAGCTCCAGTACGAACTCACCCAGTTCGGCCGCACCGAGCTGAACCAGTCCCGCAGCCTCACCCCGGTGCTGGTCGCGGGCGTGTGCTACCTGATCATCACGATCCCGCTGTCCTACCTGTCCCGGTACCTGGAGAAGCGCACCGGCGGCAAGAAGATCAGCTCACCGCAGGCGACCGACGTGACCGTGGAGGCGACGAAGTGACCGAGCCCGCGGTTCGGATAACCGGTCTGACCAAGAGTTTCGGCCCCCTCGACGTGCTCAAGGGCATCGACCTGGAGGTGGCATCGGGCGAGGTCATCTGCATCATCGGCCCGTCCGGCTCCGGCAAGTCGACGCTGCTGCGCTGCGTGAACCTGCTGGAGCAGCCCAACGGCGGCACCGTGGTGGTCAACGGCGTCGAGCTGACCGACCCGGACGTCGACATCGACGCCGCCCGCACCCGGATCGGCATGGTGTTCCAGTCGTTCAACCTGTTCGGCCACCTGACCGTGCTGAACAACCTCACCATCGCGCAGCGCAAAGTGCTCGGCCGCGGCAAGGCCGAAGCCGAGCAGGTTGCGCTGGCGAACATGGCGCGCGTCGGGCTGGAGGACAAGGTCAACGCGCTGCCCAGCCAGCTCTCCGGCGGCCAGCAGCAGCGCGTCGCGATCGCCCGGGCGCTGTCGATGGACCCGGAGGTCATGCTGTTCGACGAGCCGACCTCCGCGCTCGACCCGGAGTTGGTCGGCGAGGTGCTCGGGGTGATGCGCAAGCTCGCCGACGAGGGCATGACCATGCTGGTCGTCACGCACGAGATGCAGTTCGCCAAGGAGGTCGCGGACAAAGTCCTGTTCATGGACGGCGGTTACGTCGTCGAGCAGGGCCCGCCCGCGCAGGTGATCGGCGCGCCGCGGGAGGAGCGCACCAAGACGTTCCTGAGCCGCGTACTCGACCCGACCCATCTGAACCCCTAGCCCGGCACTTAAGCCGACGTTGGACAGTTGCGGACACACTGGGGACTGGTCCCACCTCGTCGAAGTAGGTTGCGCGGCGCAGGCAACCTTGAGGAGGGGTCATGAACGACGAGACGACCAACGTGCCACGCGTAAAGAAACGTCGCACAGTGATTGCGCTGGCTGTCGCCGCGGTGGTGGTCGGCGCGAGCCTTGTGCAATTGGCGCCACCGATCGCCCCCGAGGCGCATAGCGCCGTCTTGGGCGTCACGGACGAATGCGCCATCGGCAAGGACAAGAAACTGCGGGATCAGGACTATGACGATGACCAGCTCCCCTGGCGGCGAGCGAAGGGCAAGGAAGTTGTCATCTTCTTCGAGACGAAAGGTCTGACTTCGGAGTATCTGAAACACCACCGCAAGGCCGTCGAGCTCTGGGATGTCAGCCCGTGCATCAAGCCACAGTTGATCAAGGACTGTCCGCGTGACGCCAACTGCGTCACCATCAGCCTCGACGACTCCAAGGGCGGCGACGACGACGGCAACTTCGACGCCAAGGAAAAGAAAGGTTTCACGATCGGTGGCCACATCACGCTGTACACCGAGAATCTGGAAGAGGCAGGCAAGGTTGAAACCCTGAACGTCGTCGTGCACGAAATGGGCCATGCCGTCGGCCTGCGTCACCGCAAGAAAAAGAACGTCCTGATGCATGGGGACACCAACAAGGTCACCAAGCCGGACACGACCGACTATTACAACCTGCTGGTTCTCTATGCGAACCAGAAGAAGTAGGCAGGGTAGCTTCCAGAACGACGCAGGTGTCCGGCGGGGGCGATAGCGCAGGGCGATCGAGAGGGAACGAAGCGTGATCGTCGCGCGTCCAACTCCTGGGTTCCGCACCGGGGAGGCGACACATGGCGGGCATCGCGGGAGACGAGCAGCTCGGCGGCATCCTCGACCCGCATGACCCGACACCGCCCGAGTGGGCGCGGATGCCCGCCGCCGACGTCGTGCGGCGCGGCGTCGAGCCGGACACGGGCGGGGTGCTGCGCCGCCGCAAGCCCGCCGCCGCCCCGGTGCTCACGGTGTCCGACAAGTACCTCGTCGGCCCGCTCGACCTGCGCGCCGTGGAGTTCCCGTACCTGCTGGAGTTCGTCCGCTGCCGGTTCGCGCAGCCGCCCGACCTGCGCCAGGCCAAGCTCGCCGGCGTCGAGTTCCGCGACTGCGCGCTACCGGGTCTCCAGGGCCGGAATCTGCACAGCGACAACGATGTGCTGCTGGTCGCGGGCAGCGTCGTGCACGGCACGGTCGACCTCACCGACGGCGAGATCCACGGATCGCTGGTGCTGCGCAACAGCAAGCTCGTCAGCGCGGGCGGTCCCGCGCTGCACGCCGACCGGCTCCAGCTCGCGGGCGCGCTGCTCGCGGCGAACCTGGTGGCCGAGGGCGAGGTCCGCATCCCCGGCCTGCGCACGGGCGGCAACGTCAACTTCGCGGGCGCGCTGCTGCACAACCCCGGCGGGTTCGCGCTCAACGGCAACGGCGTGCACGTCGGTGGCAATCTGCACCTGACCCCCGATCCGGCCAGCGGCGTGCCGTTTCGCAGCGTCGGCCAGGTGTTCCTGCCCAGTGCCCGGGTCGACAGCGACTTCTCCCTGCGCGGCGCCCACCTGTCGCCGCGTACCGAGCACTCCCGCCCGGCGCCGCCGGACGACCCGTTCTTCGACCCGAACGCCACCCTGGTCGCCGACCGGTCCAAAGTGGACGGAAACGTCAACCTCGACCGCGGGTTCACCAGCACCGGCACGATCCGCATCGTCAACGCCACCATCGGCGGCTCGCTTCGGCTCAGCCACGCCAGAATCGACCTTTCCGGCGGCCAGGAGAAATTCGTCGAGCAGGTCGGCTCCGGCCGGCCGCCGCCCGGCCCGTACCCGGACCGCTCGCTGCACTTCGACGGCACCGAGGTCCGCGGCGGCATCGACGCCCGCGACGCGCGGGTGGCGGGCCAGATCCGGCTCGTGGACGTCAAAGTGCAGGGCAGCGTCCTGCTCGACGGCGCCGTCCTGAGCAACCGGCACGGCGACGCCGTCGAGGGCCGCCGGTTCGCCGTAGGCGGCAACCTCGACGGCCGCGCGGTGCTGGTGTTCGGCTCGGTTCTGTTACCCAGCGCCAGAATCGGCGCGAACCTCGACCTGCGCGGCAGCAGGCTGCTCGCCCCCGGCACCTACCACCGCGACAAGTCGCCCAAGCCATCGCTCGACCTCCGCGTCGCCACGATCGGCCGCGACCTCATCTGCGCCGACGGCGACACGCCGTTCTCCGCGCACGGCGAGATCCGCATGCGCCGCGCGGAAGTGGGCCGGGAGACCAACTTCGACGGCGCCGAACTCGGCAACACCCGCAGCCGGGTGGCGCTCAACGCGTTCGGCGTGCGGACCCAGGAGTTGCGGCTGGCGGTCGGCACACCGCCCAACGGCCGGATCGACCTGCGGCACCTGCACTGCGCGTCGCTGGCCGACAACGACAAGTTCTGGCGCGCGCTCGGCCGCATCGACCTGGAAGACTTCCGTTACAACTCCCTCGCCGACCCGATCGCGCTCGATGACGACGCCCAGATCGGCCAGCGCCTGGTCTGGCTGCGGGAGGGGATGCGCAACGTCTACCGGCCCGGCCCCTACGACCAGTTCGCCGCCATGCTCCGCGCGTGCGGCAACGAGGAACACGCCGCGACCGTGCTGGTCGAGAAGCAGCGCAGGCGCTACCTCGCCCTCGGCGACGGCGCCCGGTTCACCCGGCCGGGCATCCTGGTGTGGAGTTGGCTGCAGCGCTGGATGGTCGGCTACGGCTACCGCCCGACCCGCGCGCTGGCCTGGCTGTTCGCCTGCCTCGTCCTTGGCACGTTGTGGTTCTCGGTCATGCCCACCCCGAACGAGTCCAACACCGACGACCAGTTGGTGTGGAACCCGCTGCTCTACACCCTCGACCTGCTGGTCCCGATCGTCGACTTCGGCCACAAGAACAAGTGGACCGTCGGCGGCGCGTCGCAGTGGATCTCCGCGGCGCTGGTCGCCGTCGGCTGGATCCTGGCCACGACGGTGGCCACGGGCGTCACCCGGATGTTGCGCCGCACCACGTAGCTACTGTTCAGCAGCAGGCACCCAGTGGGAGGAGCGGTCATGACCGAGCCGGACGCACACGCGCAGGTCGAGGTGGAAGCGCCCGCCGATCGGGTCTACACGCTGGTCAGCGACCTGCCAGGACTGGCGGGGCTGGCCGAGGAGTTCGGCGGCGGTAGCTGGCTCGGCGGCGCCGTGGCGGCGCGGGTCGGCGCCCGGTTCCGCGGCGTGAACCGGCGCGGAATCCGCCGCTGGACGACGGTGTCGACGGTGACCGACGCCGGGCCGGGCCGGTTCGCCTTCGAGGTCCGCTCGCTCGGGCTGCCGGTGTCGCGCTGGCAGTACGACATCGAGCCGACCGAGACGGGCTGTCGGGTCACCGAGAGCGCGTGGGACCGCAGGCCCGGCTGGTTCCGGCCGATCACGGTCCTCGCCACCGGGGTGACCGACCGGCCCGCGGAGAACCAGCGCAACATCGAACGCACCCTGGCCAGGCTCAAGCAGGCCGCCGAAGGGTGACCACGCCGGGACCTACCGGTGCTCATCGGCCTCGTGCTAGCCGGGGTGCTGTTCGGGGTTCGCGCCGAGCGACCGCGGCACGTGGGTGCCGGAAGTGGTGTGGGTGCTCGTCGGGCTGCATGTTCCTCTGCCTGTTCGGCGCGGTGCTGGCCCAGTTGTTCCTGGCCCGCGCCCACGATCGCCAACTGACGGCGGCCCACGGAAGGCTTCCGCTGGGCCGGGCCGGGGGTGCACGATGCAGGTCACCCGTTCCCCTGGCCCCTGGAGACCCCATGCGCCGCCGCACTGTCCTCGCCCTGACCGCCGGACTCGCGTTGACCGCGGCGCCAGGTGTCTCCGCCGCGCCCGGCGTGACGACCGGCACCGGGCAGGTGTTCATGGTCAACCCCGTGCAGTCGAGCGGCAACCAGGGACTGGTCGACGCGAAGGACGCGGCGGCGGCGGTGCCCGGGTCGGCGTATGTGACGGTGCCGCTGCGCAACCTCGACGGCTCCGGCACCCTCACCGGCCGCTGGGTCAACGTCCGCGCCGAGACCGGCAACCCCGCCCGATCGGCCGAGGGCCGATTCGTCTATACCCGAAACCAGGACGAGTTCGAGCAGGTCATGGCCTACTTCTGGGTCAACCAGGCGCAGGAGTACCTGCAGTCGCTCGGGTTCGGCGGCGAACTGGGCGCGGTCAACGCGGAGTCGCAGGACGTCCGCACCAACCAGTGGGGCCAGGACAACTCCTACTCGTGGGACAAGCACGACATCATCCGGCTCGGCAAGGGCGGTGTCGACGACGCCGAAGACGCCGAGGTGGTTGTGCACGAGTACGGCCACGCGGTGCACGATGCCCAGGTCCCCGGGTTCGGGTCGGCGCACGAGGCGGGCTCCATCGGCGAAGCCTTCGGCGACTACCTGGCGGTCACCGTCGGACTGGCGGCTGCCGGACAGTACGGCTGGCCGGTGAACGCGCCCGCCGCGTGCGTCGCCGACTGGGACGCGGTCAGTTACACCAGCGCCACGCCGCACTGCCTGCGCCGCGTCGACAGCAACCTGGTCTACGCCGATCGCACCGGTACCAGCGTCCACCGCGACGGCATGATCTGGTCGCGCGCGCTCTGGGACATCCGCGGTGCGCTCGGCCCCACGGTGGCCGACCGGATCATCGTCAACGCCCAGTTCGCCTTCGCCCCGGACACCTCGTTCACCGCCGCCGCGCTGGCGACGGTCGACACCGCGCGGGCCATGTACGGCACGTCGGCGGCGAACACGGTCCGCGCCGCCTTCGCCGCGCGCGGCATCCCCGGACTCTGACGGAACACACTCCCGGCGCGCGGTGTTCACTTCGCACGTGACTTCTCTGATCCGGGGCCGGGTGCGCGCGGCCGAGCTGGTCGGCCGCGGCTGGCTGAACACCGGGGGCAAGGACCTGCACCTCGGCGACTTTCGCGGCAAGGTGCTGCTGCTCGACTTCTGGACGTTCTGCTGCATCAACTGCCTGCACGTCCTCGACGAGCTGCGTCCCATCGAGCGCGAGTTCGCCGACGTGCTGGTCACGGTCGGGGTGCATTCGCCGAAGTTCGTGCACGAGGCCGACGCCGACGCGCTCGCCGCCGCGGTGGAGCGCTACGACGTGCGCCACCCCGTGCTGGACGACCCCGAGCTGACTACCTGGCAGGCGTACGCGGTAAAGGCGTGGCCGACGCTCGTCGTGGTCGATCCGCTGGGCTACGTGGTGCACATCGCCGCTGGTGAGGGGCATGCGGAGGCGTTGCGCCGGGTGCTTCGGGAGGTGATCGCCGAGCACGAGGCCAAGGGGACCCTGCACCGCGGCGACGGCCCGTACGTGCCGCCCCCGGCGCCTGCGACCGTGTTGCGGTTTCCCGCCAAGGCCGTCCCGACCGGCCGGGGCACCCTGTTCGTCGCCGACACCGCGCACCACCGCGTGGTCGAACTCGACGGCGACACCGTGCTGCGCGCCTACGGCATCGGCGAGCGCGGCCACACCGACGGCGTCGCGGCCCGGTTCGCCGAGCCGTCCGGGATCGCGGTGCTGCCCGCGCACATCGCCGAGCGGGTCGGGTACGACCTGGTTGTCGCCGACACGGTCAACCACCTGCTGCGCGGCATCGACACCGGCACCGGCGAGGTCACCACGATCGCGGGCACGGGCGCCCAGTGGCGCGACGGCGAGACCGACGGGCCCGCGCTCAAGATCGACCTGAGCTCGCCGTGGGACGTGGCCTGGTGGGAACCCGCGGGCGGCGTGGTGATCGCCATGGCGGGCAACCACACGCTCGGGCTGTTCGACCCGGTGCGCGGCGAGGTCGGCCGGTTCGCGGGGACGACCGTCGAGGGCCTGCACGATGGCCCCGCCGCCGAGGCGTTCTTCGCGCAGACCTCTGGCCTCGCCGCCGCGCCCGACCGGCTCTGGCTCGCCGACTCGGAGACCTCGGCGCTGCGCTGGGTCGAGCCCGGCCCGGACGGGTTCGTCGTGTACACCGCGATCGGCCGCGGCCTGTTCGACTTCGGCCACCGCGACGGCCCCGCCGACCAGGCCCTGTTGCAGCACCCGCTGGGCGTGACCGTCCTGGCCGACGGCGCCGTGGCGATCGCCGATACCTACAACGGCGCCATCCGCCGCTACGACCCGGCGACCGGCCAGGTCAGCACCTTGGCGACCGGCCTGGCCGAGCCGTCCGGCGCCGCCCTGCTCGACGGCGACCTCGTGGTCGTCGCGTCCGCGGCACACAAGCTGGAGCGCCCGGTGGCCGCCGCCCACCTCGTCGCGGGCGAGGCGCACCAGGTGCGCCGCCCGCCGTCCGACATCGCGGCGGGCGAGCTGGATCTGGCCGTGGTGTTCACTCCGCCGCCGGGCCAGAAGCTCGACCAGCGCTGGGGCCCGTCCACCCGGCTGGAGGTCACCTCGTCGCCGCCGGAGCTGCTGGCCGATGGCGCGGGCGTGGGCACCGACCTGACCCGGCGGCTGGTTGTCGCGGAGGGTTTCACCGAGGGCGTGTTGCACGTCGTGGCGCAGGCGGCAAGCTGCGATGATGACGGCGCCGAACACGGTGCGTGTCATCTGACTCGACAGGACTGGGGCGTTCCGGTCCGCGTCACCGAATCGGGGATGCGCCGGTTGCCGCTGGTGATGGGCGGCCTCGACCCCGACCAATAGCACGGCTGCACCAGCCGCGCGAGCCGACAGATACCATGCGCCGGTGCCGGAACTGAAACTCGAAATCCAGATGCTGCACGATCGGTTGCTCGTACAGCTCACGCCCGAGGAAGGTGAACGGCGCAGCACCGGCGGCATCGTCATTCCGGCGACCGCGCAGATGGCCAAGCGGCTCGCCTGGGGAGATGTGCTCGGCGTGGGCACCACCGTGCGCACCGTCAAGGTCTCCGACCGGGTGCTGTTCAACCCCGAGGACCAACTCGAAGCCGAGGTCCAGGGACAGACCTACCTGGTGATGCGCGAGCGCGACGTGCACGCCATCGCCAGTGAGCGCACCGAGCATGGGACCGGGTTGTATCTGTAAGGGAAAGGTGTAGTCGTGCCGGACGACCACAACTGGCCGAAGTCGCACGCGGAGCAGACCGATCTGCTGCCCTCGGTGCGCTCGGCCGCTGGCTCGCCGTGGGACGCCGCGACGGAGAAGATCGTGGCGCCGCGGCCCGTGCCCGAGCCGGACCAGGCCAAGGGCCGCAACCTGCGCAAACCCGCGATCATCGCGGGCGGGATCGTCGGCGCCCTCGCCCTGCTCTACGGCATCGACCTCGCGCTCAGCAGCGGCGAGGTGCCGCGCGGGGTCACGGTGGCGGGCGTCGAAGTCGGCGGACTCTCGCGCGCGGAGGCCGAGAGCACGCTGCGCGAGCGGATCGAACCGCGGCTGACCCAGCCCGTCGCGGTGCGCGTCGGCAGCGTGGACGAGCAGCTCGACCCGGCGAAGTCCGGCCTGACGCTCGACTGGAACGCCACCCTGGACCTCGCGGGCGACCAGCCGCTCAACCCGATCACCCGGATCAGCTCGCTGTTCAGCACCCGCGAAGTCGGCTTCGTCACCGGCACCGACAACGCCGCCCTGCTCGCCGCGGTCGAGCAGCTCAAGACCAAGACCACGCGCGCGCCCGCCGAGGGCACGATCCGCTTCGACGGCGTCACGCCGGTCGCGGTCGAGCCGGTGCCCGGCCAGGAGTTGGACGCCGACAAGGCCCGCGACGTCATCGTCGCGGGCTGGGTCGGCGACACGGCCCTGGACCTGCCGGTGACCACCACCCAGGTGAAGACCACCGCCGAGGGCGTCCGCGCGGCGTTCGACCAGATCGCCAAGCCCGCGGTGTCCGGGCCGGTGGTGGTCAAGGGCGAGGGCAAGGACGCCGCCATCGAGCCCGCGGTGATCGCCACCGCGCTCACCTTCGAGCCCGCCGACGGCGGCGGGCTGAACCCGATGCTCGACCAGGTGAAGATCATCGAGGCGGTGCAGCCGCAGCTCCTGTCCACCGAGAAGGAGGGCAAGGACGCCCAGGTGGTGTTCGAGGGCGGCGCGCCGACGGTCACCCCGTCGGTCGACGGCCTCGGCGTCAAGTACGACACCGCGTTCGTGACCCTGCTCGACGTGCTGCGCAAGACCGAGGGCCGCGAGATCAAGGTCGAGTACACCAAGAAGCCCGCCAAGGTGACCACCGAGCAGGCCAACCAGCTCGGCATCAAGGAGGTCATCGGCGAGTTCACCACCAAGGGCTTCGCCGCCGACTCCGGCGTCAACATCAAGGTGGTCGCGCAGAAGGTCAACGGCGCCATCGTCAAGCCGGGCGAGACGTTCAGCCTCAACGGGTTCACCGGCCCGCGCACCGCCGCCCAGGGCTACGTCGAGGCGGGTGTGATCAAGGAGGGCGCCCCCGGGCGCGAGGTCGGCGGCGGTATCTCCCAGTTCGCCACCACCCTCTACAACGCCTCGTACTTCGCCGCGCTCAAGGACGCCGGGCACAAGGAGCACAGCTACTACATCAGCCGCTACCCGGCCGCGCGCGAGGCCACCGTGTTCCAGAACCCCAGCGGCGGCAGCGTCATCGACCTCAAGTTCACCAACGACTCGCAGACCGGCGTCGCGATCCAGACGATCTGGACGCCGTCGTCGATCACGGTGAAGATCTGGGGCACCAAGCGCTACGTGGTCGAGTCGGTTCCCGGCGGTCGCTCGGCGGAGACGATGCCGCAGGAGAAGGCGGGCCCCGCCGAGAACTGCAAGCCGAGCAACGGCGCGCCCGGCTTCACCACCTCCGACACCCGCGTGATCAAGGACGCGGGCAGCGGCCGCGAAGTCCGCCGCGACACCCGGACCGTCCGCTACAACCCGCAGCCGAAGATCATCTGCGGAGCGCCCCCGCCACCCGCCTGACCAGCACATACGACGGGCCCCGCACGCGTGTGCGGGGCCCGTCGTTCATGTTCTAGTGCCGTGCGGCCTGGCCGCCCTTCATCTTGGTCCAGACGCCTGCCACCAGAGTCACCGCGACGACCGCGACGATCACCTGCAGGACGATCTCCAGGACGTCGATCCCGCTCGTCGTGTCCCAGCCGAACGGCTTGGCGAGCAGTGTGCCGACGAAGGCCGCCGCGATGCCGGTCAGGATGGTGAGCCACCACGGGATCTTCTGGTCGCCCGGCGCGATCGCCCGGCCGACGACGCCGAGAATGGCGCCGACGATGATGGCGCTGAAAATGCCTCCGATACCCATGCCAGCTCCCCGATTCGTGTCTGTCGAACTGCTTCCCGCCAAGCGTCGCACCGCAGGTTTGATCGCGCCCGTCCAGGGACACCTTCCGGGATAGCGGTTTCACTCGAATGGGACCCTTTCGGAGGCGGGATGACCAGCGCAGTAGGTGCCGCCGGGCGGCGCGCGCAGAACCACGACGCGGTGAAGGTCCTCGGCCGCGCGGGCATGGTGTGTTTCGGCGCGGTGTACATCATCGTGGCGTACCTGGCTGTTCGGATCGCCATAGGCAGCGACTCCCAGGAAGCCGACCAGACCGGCGCGCTCGCCGAGATCGCCACGACGACGTTCGGCGTGGCCGTGCTGTGGGTGCTCGGCGTCGGCCTCTTCGCGTTCGGCCTGTGGCAACTCCTGATGGCCGCGGTCAGCTACCGGTGGGTCGACAAGACCTACAAACGCACCCTCAAGCGGGCAAGCGCGGCGGTGCGCGGGGTCGTCGGCATCTCGCTGGGCATCGCCTCGGTCCGTATCGCGGCGGGCGCGGGCGGCGGGAGCGGCGGCGACCAGAACCAGCAGGAGCTGACCGCGCGGGTGATGGCGCTGCCCGCGGGCCGGGTCGTCGTCGGGCTGGTGGCGCTGGCCGTGATCGGTGTCGGCGTCGCGAGCATCTCCTCCGGCGTGCGCAAGTCGTTCATGAAGGACCTGGACAGCTCGGACCTGCCGTCGGGCTCGCGGACACTGGTCGAGCGACTCGGCATGATCGGCCACATCGCCAAGGGCGTCGGCATCGGCATCATCGGCGGCCTGCTCGGCACCGCCGCCCTCGACGCCGACCCCGGCGAGGCGGGCGGCCTCGACCTGGCGCTGCGCACCCTCGCCGACCGGCCGTTCGGCTCGATCCTGCTGGTCGCCGTCGCGCTCGGGTTCGCCGCCTTCGGCGCCTACTGCTTCGCCGCGGCCCGCGCCCACCGCACCTGAGAAAGGAAACAGCGGCGGTCTCCCGGGGTGAACCGGGGACCGCCGCCGTCCGCGCCGCAGGGTAGCGCTGGTTTCCTAGAACGCCGCTTCGTCGACGTCCATCAGGTCGTTGTCGGCCGACTCGACGATCTTGCGGCCCGCCGACAGCTCGGGCAGCACGTTCTTGGCGAAGAACGACGCCACCGCGATCTTGCCCTCGTAGAACCCCTTGTCCTTGCCCGCCGTGCCCGCGTCAAGCCTGGCGATGGCGACCTCAGCCTGGCGCTGTAGCAGCCAGCCCACCAGCAGGTCACCGGTCGCCATGAGCAGGCGCACGCTGTGCTGGCCGACCTTGTACAGGCTGCGCTGGTCTTCCTGGGCGGCGGTGAGGTACTGGATGAGCGCGCCGAGCATGCCCTGCACGTCCTCCAGGGCCTGCTTGAGCAGCTCGCGCTCCTGCTTGAGTCGCCCGTTGCCGCCCTCGGACTCGATGAACCCGGTGATCTCGCCCGCGATGAACGCCAACCCCTGACCCTTGTCGCGGACGATCTTGCGGAAGAAGAAGTCCAGCGACTGGATCGCCGTGGTGCCCTCGTACAGCGAGTCGATCTTGGAGTCGCGGATGTACTGCTCGATCGGGTAGTCCTGCAGGAACCCGGAGCCGCCCAGCGTCTGCAGCGACTGCACGAGCTGCTCGGTGGCCCGCTCGGAGCCCACGCCCTTGACGATCGGCAGCAGCAGGTCGTTCACCCGCTCGGCCAGCTTGACGTCCTCCTCGCCGCCCTCCTGGGTCCACACCTGGTCCTGGAAGGAGGCGTTGTAGAGGTACACCGCGCGCAGTCCCTCGGTGTACGCCTTCTGCAGCATCAGGCTGCGCCGCACGTCCGGGTGGTGGGTGATGGTGACCCGGGGGGCGGCCTTGTCCAGCATGTTCGTCATGTCGGCGCCCTGCACCCGCTCCTTGGCGTAGGCCAGCGCGTTCAGGTAGCCGGTGGACAGCGTGGCGATCGCCTTGGTGCCGACCATCATCCGGGCGTACTCGATGACCTGGAACATCTGCGCGATGCCGTTGTGCACCTCGCCGAGCAGCCAGCCCTTGGCCGGGACGCCGTGCTGGCCGAAGGTCAGCTCGCACGTGGTGGACGCCTTGAGGCCCATCTTGTGCTCGACGTTGGTGACGAAGGCGCCGTTGCGCTCGCCGAGGTCGCCGGTCTCGGTGTCGAAGTGGAACTTGGGCACCAGGAACAGACTCAGGCCCTTGGTGCCAGGGCCGTGGCCCTCAGGGCGGGCGAGCACCATGTGCATGATGTTCTCGGTCAGATCCTGGTCGCCCGAGGTGATGAACCGCTTCACGCCGTCGAGGTGCCAGGAGCCGTCCGGCTGCCGGACAGCCTTGGCGCGCCCGGCACCCACGTCCGAACCGGCGTCCGGCTCGGTCAGCACCATGGTCGCGCCCCAGCCGCGGTCGATCATGAGCCGGGCCCAGCGCTGCTGCTCCTCGGTGCCGTTGCGGTGCACCACCATGCCGAAGTTCGGGCCTGCCAGGTACATGAACAGCGCGGGGTTCGCGCCGAGGATCAGTTCGGCCGCGGCCCACTGCACGGTCGGCGGGAGGCCGAAGCCGCCGAGTTCGTTGGTGAGGCCGAGACGGCCCCACTCGCCCTCCCACAGCGCCCGGTAGGACTTCTTGAACGCCTCGGGGAGGGTCGCGCTGAACGTCTTGGGGTCGTAGACCGGTGGGACGCGGTCGGATTCGACGAAGGACTCCGCCAGCGGGCCGACCGCCAACTTGTTCAGCTCGGCGAGGACACCGCGCCCGGTGTCCTCGTCACACTCGGCCACGCCCCCCATGCCCACTCGATCCTCGTCGTTGTAAAACACGAACCAGTT